>JBDHAL010000014.1:0-31492 GCA_039588075.1 Gemmatimonadota bacterium
TGGTCCGCCAGAGCCAGCGGCAGCACGCCGTGCTTGTCGTCGATGATGTTGCTGCGTTCCTCCACGGCGCGGCGCAGCAGCTGGACCGGTACCGACTGCAGCTGATCGAGGGTCGTGCCCAGCGGGTAGCTGCTCTTTGAAGTGGCACCGACCACGTAGTCGTTGATGGTCTGGGCGTGGTCGGCCAGGCCTTCCAACGCGGGCCTACCCACGGGGTCGGTCATTCTAGCGGCAACGAAGGCGCCCTGTCCGCCCACCATCGAGTCGATGTGCGCCAGGATCGCTTCCATCACTTCGTCCAACGACTGGATCTTGTGCAGCTCGGGAGCCGCATCGAGAAGGTGTCGCAGGCCCTGGCGGGTGTTGCGGATCTTGTCCAGTTGACGCGCCGCCATCTGCGCCGCGTTCACCCACATCCGAAGACACTCGCCGCCGTGTTGCTTGTCGTGGTAACCGAAGATGTCGTAAGCCCCGCTGAAGAAGCGCGCCCGCAGGTCGCCCAGCGGGTCGGCTCCGTCCGCGTCCAGAAGCGCCAGCTCGACCAGCAGCAGGTCCGGCCGATGATCGGCCAGGAAGTTCGCCGCGGCAAGCAGATCTTCCGCGCCCCAGGCCCGGTGACCGTCCTCGGCTATCAGCTTGCAGCTTCGAACCAGAAAGTCGGGATCGCTGTCTATCAGCAGGACATTGAGCCCCTGCTGCGTCCGACTGGCCCCTTCGTTGGTCATGCGCAACCGTTCGTTATCTGAATGATCCGGATCTGTCCAGTTTACGGGCTGAATTGGGCCAGACTGGGAGTATGGCGGTAGTGGGAGGGACTGCTACAGTATTACACGCTTTGGATCCAATAGTTCACCCTCCCGGAGAGGCCAGGGGAGGCGGTCATGGCTGAAATGCGCGCGGTGGTGATCACGTCGCCCGGCGACCCGGAAGTGCTTGCTATAACAGATGTTACAGCTCCGATCCCGGGTCCGGGAGAGATCCGGGTCAGGGTCCGCGCCTGCGGGGTCAACCGGGCCGACCTCCTTCAGCGGCGCGGACTCTACCCGCCGCCCACCGGCTGGCCGGCCGACATCCCGGGCCTCGAGTACGTCGCAGCCCTCTTCCTTCGCACAGGCTAGCAGGGTCAGAGGCGTAACCAGAAGAGTGCATGCCAAGAGAGACTTCATTTGTATACCCTCCATGCTCGTTACGCAGCAGCCCGACGGCCGGACGGCGCTTCACAATGGCGTGTCAGGCGACGCCGATCACTGCGGCGGCGCGAAGTTCGTCCCGTATTCCTCGTTGATCTCGTTGTAGAGCGCCGCGATCACATCCGTGTAAACAACGCGGCCGGCCGTGAGGAAGTCGGTGAAGCCGACTCGCTGGCTAAGATCCGGCGCCAACTTGGGCAGGGTCGCCGGCAGGGGCCAAATGTCCTCGTTGATTGCCGACATCCGGACGCGGATATCGTCTTTGGTGACGTTGAAGACCATGTAATCGACGGCCAGCTCGACCGGCCCGTCGTAGGACTGGCGGATCTCGGCCATCGCGAGCGGCGCGACATCGAAATCGTTGAAGAAGTGATAGCCCACCGCCATCCGCGGTTGGGTTTCCGCCATCACCTTGCCGAACTGAGCCGGCGAAGTGTGGACTTGCGTTCCGACGTTCAGGGCGCCGCCCGGCGTGAACTTCTGCTTTTCGATCAGGATCTTTGGTGACGCGAAGCACTCGTGGACCGCCAGGTCCGCCCCCGCGGCGTACTCCATCCACCACTTGTTTGGATACGTGTCGCTGGAGAAGGCGAACTTCAGCCCGTTCCACTCGAGGATGAAGCTGACCGAGCCGTCGAGGGCGTGGATGGCGGGGATCGTGCTGATGGTCACGCCGTTCTCGTCATAGATGACGTTGTTGACGGCCGTGTAATCGAACTCGGTAACCTGGATCTCGAGGCCCCGGATGTTGATGTTGCCCATGCGGCTCGCGTAGTCCCAGGTGTACATGCTCCGCATGTGCTCGACCATGTACTTGGTGCCGTACTCCTCCTTCGTGCTGCTCGGCCCCCAAACGCGCAGCGGCTTCACCCGGTTGCCCGTCACACCACCCACCCACAGGGCGTCCAAGTCGCCGATGTGGTCGGCGTGCAGGTGACCGAGGAACACCTTGTCGAGATAGTCGTAGGGGATCAGCTGGGCCGAGAGGCGCTCGGCCGAGCCCAGGCCGATGTCGAAGACGAACTTGTCTCCGTTTCCCAGCTCGACGAGCCAGCACGCCGCGGCCTGCTTGGGCCGGGCGTTGGGCATCCCGGTCCCGCATGCGACGACGCGCATCTCGTCGGGCGCCAAATCCTCGCTACCAGGGTAGTAGACGTCCCGATCGGAGAGCGCCGTGACCGGCGAACTGGGAGTGGTTGCCTCCTGAGCGCCAAGCACGGCGAGGATGGCGAGACACGCTCCGAAGCCGGCCGAGAATGTGAAAAGACCCTTCTTGCTCCCCTCGGTTCCTTTCGGTAATGAACGCCTGCTATGTGATCGGACAAGTACCCCCAAACTGGAGCTGGCCGAGCGATTTGGCTACCCCCTTTTTATTATCGAGTTGACAGCGTAATTGTTAACTACAATATGCCAGTTGCGATCGTGCGTGCGGGTAATTCCGATTCTCGAGGGAGCAAGCATATGATAAGAAAGACTTGCGAATGCGCCGTTCTGCCTATCGCGGTTTTGCTTGTGTTGCTGGTTCCATTGGAGGCGCGGCCGCAGGACAGTCGCGCCGCCGAAGAGCAGGAGCACGCCGCCGCTTGGGGCGCGCATCACCTGTGCGCCGGCCTCTTCGTGGTGGGCCGCGACTATCAGCGCGAACCCGACGACGTCATCGCGCAGGACATCGCGCCTTTCCCGGCGTTTCGTTGGGATGAGTCGTTCCAGTACGAGGTCGACTGGGAGACCCGAACGGTGACGGTGAAGCCGGCCGACGCGCCGGCCCGGACGGCGACCTACTACGGCGATCAGGGGTGCGTGATCCACGCGCGCGGTTCGGACGCGATCCACTTCACCGTGACCGAGGTCCCATCGAATCTGCCGGACCCGGCGACCCAGCCGTGGCCGACTGGCGACCTCGACTCGCACGGGCCGCTGCCAGCGGGTGCCGACGAAGAAGCTCTCAACGCGACACTCGATTGGGCGATGAACGATGCGGGCCAGAATACGCGGGCGCTGCTGGTGGTCTATCAAGGGAAGATCATCGCGGAGCGCTACGCGCCGGGGTTCACCGGCCACACGCCGCAGATAAGTTGGTCGCAAGGGAAGAGCATCACGGCGGCACTCATCGGCGTTTTGGTACAGCAGGGCGAGCTCGAACTGGACCAACCGGCTCCGGTAGCGGAGTGGCACGAGGACCCGAGCGATCCGCGGCGCGCGATAACGATACGGGATCTTCTGCACATGAGCAGCGGGCTTGACTTCAAGAACTACGGCGTAGGAGACTCGCTATCCTACACGAACGAGAACGAGCACTTCGTCATCTACTTCGACGCGGTGAACATCTTCGAGCACGCCATCGACCAGCCGATGGACATCCCGCAGAACACTCAATTCCGGTACCGAAACAGCGACCCTCTCACGCTGGGGAGGATCGTTCGTCAGACCGTGGAAGCTCGGGGTGAGAACTACCTCACGTTCCCGCAACGCGCCCTGTTCGACAGGATCGGCGTGCGCAACGCGGTGCTGGAGACCGACACCTACGGCAACTTCATCATGACGGGATACGACTTCGCCAGCGCCCACGATTGGGCGCGCTTCGGCCTGCTGCACTTGTGGGACGGTGTGTGGGAAGGCGAGCGGATCTTGCCGGAGGGCTGGGCGGAGTTCGTCAGCACGCCGACGGCGACCGACCCGCGACAAGGCTACGGGGGATTGTTCTGGTTGAACGCGGGCGGCGCGCTTCCCGACGTGCCGAGCGACGCGTTCTGGGCGGCGGGGTTTATGGGGCAGAACACTTTTGTCATCCCATCGCTGGACATGGTTGTTGTCCGGCTGGGGCCGAGTCCCGGTGGGTCGAATCGCTATATGAATCGGGTTATTGGAGGTATCACAGAGGCGTTGAGGGACTGAACATCGGACAGCCATCAGCGGTCGCTCGACGGCGGGCGAAAGAGGCCACTACCAACGTTGGACCGCCGACGCTCACGTTCGACGCACGTGGGGAATCGAGAGTCGACTGTCGATAGCCGCCTCTTTCGCCGGCCGTTGAGCGACCGCTGATGGCTGTCGGCTGTCGAATCGGTTCCCTAGTGCACCGCCGTCGCCAATGTATCGTGATGCAGCTGGATCAGGGTACGCAGGTAACTACCGATATAGTCCGCGCCTTCGAAGCCTGCTGCCACCGCCGATTCTTCCTTGCGCTCATTCGGGATGTCGGCGCTGGCCGCGTAGTGCTTGAGGTCCCGGTAGAAGCCGAGGGTGTAGCTGTCCCAGGCGGCGCCGCTGACACGGGTGAAGATCAGGTTCTGCGGTCGCTCTATACCCTCGAGATAGGCGTTTTCCATGCGCCGCTCTTCGATCAGCTTCTCACGCATCCCCGGTAGCGCGATGAACATCTCTACGTGGAAGTAGCCGGCGCCTTCAAAATGACTCTTCACCACGTCGAGATCCGGCCCCATGACGAACAGGTCCTCGCGCCAGGCGACGCGCTCGTCCACGGCGCGCTTGAACGCTGACAGCGGCACGTCCGCATTGGCCGCGGCGGTCTCGCGACGCGCCATCCTTTCTTGCGAGTAGTAGTCGGCGAGGCTCCCGATTGGGTACAGCAGAAGCAGATCCCACTGGTCGCCCTGGCTGTGGCGCATGATGAAGGGTCGTTCTTCGCCGGCGGCATCGAAGACAGTCACCCGATCGTTATATAGATCGATGAGTTCCAGCAGTTCGCCGGGCGCGGCTCTGACCAGCTGGGTACGGTACAAGTAGGAGCCTTCAGCGTCGGGCGAGAGAAAGGCGAGTGCCGCAGCGAGTAATAGCTCTAGCATGGTAATCTCCTGAGTCGCGAGTCAGCGGGCGACTACGGCCATCAAGCGACTGGCCGAAAGATGAGAAGTCAAGACGACGCGGTCGAAGCGATCGGTGAGACTGAGCGCGATCTCTGCGGCCTCCACCGCCGCGGTCTCGATCTCGCTGTTGTCCACCATGTTGATCACAGGCACGACGGTGGCGTCACCCACGCCCTTCAAACCGCCCTGCTCGGCCGCCAGGAGGTGAGCGATGTGCGCGGGCGTCACCGGCTCGCCGTACTCCGCCCCGGTGACGGCCTCGACGTGATGCAGCCGGTGTGCGACTTCTTCGGTCAGCGGCTTTCCGATGGCTTTCGCCGAGATCACCGGTAAGACGGTGGTGGTCCCATCCGGGATGAGCGGTTCGTCGTGGTCGGGCGCCTTGATCCAGCGCATGCGGGCGCCATCTCCTTTAACCAGCAGCAGGTCGAAGGCGGCCCTGATCTTCGCTATGAAATCGGACCGCAGTCCGCCGTAACGTGCCTGCTTCACGTCGGGCCGAGCGAAAGCGACCAGGCGGTGGGACGCCGCGGCCTCCGCGACTTCCGCTACCAGTGCCCCCGCATCGGCGATGACCTCGTGGGCGCCCAGCGTTTTGGGGATGTGGGCCATAGGCACAGTGGAGGTGATCCCGACGCGGCCGGGATGCAGCGCCGCCAGGTGGTACAGCGTGGTCTTCTTGCCGCCGGCGCCGACGGCGCAGACCAGGCCCGACTCGGCCGCGAGGAGGTCGATCAGTTCCGGCATGCGGTCCTAGCTTTCCACCACGGTGGCCTGCACGGAGAGGATGCGCGGCAGGAAGCCGGCAATGATCTCCCAGCTTTCGCCGCCGTCGCGGCTGGCAAAAAGGTGGCCGCTGGACGTCCCGAAGTACACGCCGCACGGGTCCAGGTCGTCCGTGTCGATGGCCTCACGCAGGATGGTCACGTAGGCGTTCTCCTGGGGCAGCCCGCGCCTCAGCGGCTCCCAGTTGGCACCGGCATCGCGACTGCGGTACACGGTGATCGAGCCGCCCACCGTCGTCCGCACGTGGCTGCTCTCCTCCGGTATCATATAGACCGTAGCTGGATCGTTGGGGTCTGCCGCCACCGCGTAGCCGAAGTCGCTGGGCAGACCCTCGGTGATCTCCAGCCAATCCTCACCCCTGTTATCGGTCCGGTAGGTGCCGGTGTGACTCTGTTGGTAGAGTCGGTCCGGTCGCGCCGGATGCAGCACGAGGCGGTGAACGCAGTGCCCGGTCTCCGGACGCGTGTCGGGCAGGTACTCGGCCCTCACACCGCGGTTCGCCGGCTTCCAGGTCGATCCGCCATCATCCGAACGGTACACTCCGCCCGCCGATACCGCGGCGTAAATTCGCTGCGCGTCGCGGGGGTCGATGTAGATCGAGTGCAGGGCGAGTCCACCCTTGGCCGGCTGCCACGTGTCGCGGGTCGCGTGCTCGTTGAGCCCCGTCACCGGCTCCCAGCTGTTACCGCGGTCCCGGCTCGCGAACAGGCCGGCGGGCTGGATGCCCGCGTACAGCGTATCGGGATCATCGACGTGACCCGGCGCCAGGTACCATATCGCCTTCAGGCTCTTGCGTTCCGCCGGCGCCGCATGGTGCGGCGCTTCCGGCGCCAGCTCCCACGTATGACCTAGATCGTCGCTGCGATGGATGTGAACGCCCCAGACCGAATGGTGGACCGCGGCGTAGCCGGTCTCCCGGTCACGCGGGTCGACGATCGCGTGGTACGTCTCGTAGCCGGCCAGGTGTGGGCCCTCCAGCCTCCACTTCCGCCGGTCCCCGTCGGACACGGCGCGAAACAGGCCCTTGCGGGTCCCAACCAGAAGCACGATCTGCGATCCGGGAATTGCCAGCCTCCTATTGAAGAGCAATCCGACAGGATAGACCGAACTTTGAAACTCGGCAATGCGGCTGTCGCGTACAAGATGGATAGCACGCGTCAGGTACCGGAGGCCGACCCCGGAGGGACGAGGCATGACCGAAGCAACCGATAGCCACCTCAGGAAAGAGTTAGCGCTCTTCCTAGCATATTTCGCTCTTTACATGATCTACATGTTCATCTGGCCGGAGGGCGAAGTGCTGCATTGGCTGTCGCTCGTGGCGATTCCCTTCGCGCTGCTTTGCCTGTCGAGAGTTCGCGCCGGTTTCGAGAAGCCCGTGAGGGACGCTCTGGCTTCGGTCGGCCTGCGACGAGGCAACCTCAAGTCGGGTCTCGCCTGGGCGATTCCCATCGGCCTGGCGCTTTCGGTCCTGCAACTCTTCCTCTCCCAGCGCCGGGGCGAGATATGGGAGCTGATCTCGAGCGGGCGCGCGTTCATCATGTTTCCGTTGATCTTGTTGCTGATGTTGTTGATGGCCGGCTTTACGGAAGAGTTCTTCTTTCGTGGGGTGTTGCAGACACGGCTGGCTAAATGGCTGCGTTCAAACCTCGCCGCGATCCTCGTAGTTTCAGTGCTCTTCGGTGTCTATCACATTCCCTATGCCTACCTCATGCCCTCCTGGCCCTCCCACGGCGACCTGATGGCCGCCGTCACGTCGGCGATGGTGCAGGGTGTCATGGGAGGTGTCGTTCTCGGCCTCGTATACTGGCGCAGTGGCGGCAACCTCGTCGCGTCGATCCTGGTCCACTCGCTGATCAACACGCTTCCCGCGATGACCATGATTCAGATAACGTTTGGTGGGTGACGGCGGGAAGAACCGGCCGGTTCTAATCGGTGCAGGCGATGATTCCTTCGCCGGGAAACGTGATGCCCGGCGGCGGCGTGACGGGCCCCGTGTAGAATCCGCACTCGACGGGGCTCGTCGCATGAGTGGCTGTTGCCGAATAGCCGTTCCCCGCGATCTCGAGGACGGACAGCGTTACGTTGGAGGTCCTGTTGATGTTCAGATTGTTCGCGTCGTCGGCGTACACTCCGTAATCGTCGAAGTACGCCTCTTGCGCTGACAGCAGCGTTCGCAGGTCCGTCTTCGTTTGCGCCCGGTAGGCAAGTTCTCGCGAGCCCGTAAAACGGGGCAACGCGAACATCGTGATGATGCCTATGATCACGACGACCATCAGCAGCTCGATGAGCGTAAAGCCAACGGCGCCTACCGGCACCCGGCTGGCTTCAGAGCCACTCTTCATTCGTCAAGCTCCCTCCCGGCGGCTCGCCAGGACAGGTTAGACGGGGCTGCCACCAAGGGAGGGCAAGCTCCGTGCCTCGTGGGCCGCATACGGTAACTCGTGTCACAGCAATAGCTTAGGCACCTCGGATCCTCGTCGCCCGGGCCCTGGTGATGCTCCGGCAGGGCGCATATTGCAAGGTGTGGGGCGATGCGCGGGAGTCAGGATGACGCCCCGTAAAACGTAGTATGCATCACATTCGATTGAAGGAGGTGCTGGAAGCGGCGGAGTCGCATCAGGGCGGCAAGTCAGCGGGCTGAAAGTAAGTGTCTGCGAAGTTGACTCTCGACGAACGGCTTCCTATTCTGTTTTTCTCGGGACAAATCTGGGCCCTTCGGTATGTGCGTTGTATCGTCGGGAAGGAAGTAGAGAAGAATGGTAAAGGTGACCCTCAGCGAAGGCGACGATCTCGAGCGTGTCCTTCGGCGCTTCAAGCGGCAGGTGCAGAAGGCCGGAATCTTCGCGGACCTGAAGCGCAAGAAGCACTACGAGAAGCCGAGTGAAACGCGGAAGCGAAAGCGGAACGCGGCCCGGCGTCGGAGCCGCCGCACACGTCGCACCTACAGCACGTAGTACACCAGGCAGGCGAAGCGTGGGGGGTGGGGCGACCGCCAGCCACGCTATCCCCACGTCGCTGTGCTCCAGCGAGTTACACCCGACCTCGCACCCGAGTATCTTTATAGTCATGGATGTAGTGGAAACCTCGTCGGCGCTGCAGACGACCGCCGGTGGCCTGGCGGAGCGCCTGAACGCGCATCTCGAGTCGAGTGGCCTCCTACGGGAAGGCGCAGCGATCACGGTGGCGCTTTCCGGGGGTCTCGATTCCGTCGCCCTGCTCGACCTATTGCAGGAGTTGAAGGGGAGTTGGAATTGGTCGTTGAGCGCAGCGCACTTCGACCACCGAATGCGCGCGGAAAGCGAGACCGACGCCGACTGGGTGCGGGAGTTCTGCGAGGTGCGTGGCGTCCGCTGCCTGGTGGAGCGTTCGGACCGGCGTCCCGGCAACGAGGCGGAGGCGCGCGAACTACGCTACGAGTTCCTGCACCGTGCACGCGCCAGGTTGGGCGGCGAGCGGCTGGCGACGGCTCACCAGGCCGACGACCAGGCGGAGACGGTGCTGTTTCGGCTTCTGCGTGGTAGCGGCCTGGCGGGACTCGCCGGAATTCCGGCGCGCCGTGAACCGAGCGTCGTGCGCCCGCTGCTTCCGTTCTGGCGAGCCGAGATCGATGCCTACCTGCGGTCCAGGGGGATCGACTATCTGATCGACCCCAGCAATCGGGACCTGTCGTACGCGCGGAATCGGATCCGCCATGAGCTGATCCCGGCCATCGAGGCCGACGGCTGCGCCGACCTTCGCCGGCAACTCTATCGGCTCTCGACGCTCGCCGCTCGTGCGACGCGGGTTGTGGAATGCCTCACCGAAAAGGCCGCGGATGACCTGGTGCTCGAGGCGTCGGAAAGCCGCATTATAGTTGCACGTAGCGGCTTTCTGGCCTATGATACAAAAGTCCGGGCACATCTCTTGCGCGCGCTCGCGGCGCGCTTGGGTCCGCGTCCGGGTCGGGTCGGAACGCGCACCGCACTCGAGTTTATCAATACGGGCACCAGCGGGCGTGGCATCGAGCTAGCCGGCGGAATGTCGATCCGCCGGGAGTATGACGCCGTCCTCATCGAGCGGCCTTCGGACGAGCCGGCTCGTGATGAGGAGTTGGTACTGCCCGATCCTCGAAGCGGCGAGGGAGATGTGAAGATCGCCGGCGTCGGCTGGCGAGTCCGCTGGGCGCTCGGGGCCCCGGAAGAGGGCGCGGGCGACGGCGAAGAAGTCGCCTGCTTCGTTCCCTCCGAACTCCGGTTCCCACTGACTGTGCGAGGCTGGCGACCCGGTGATCGCATTCGGTTGCCGGCCGGAACGCGCAAGATCAAGAGGTTGTTCAGCGATCGGAAGGTCGGGCGCTCTCAGCGGCGGTTCTATCCGCTGCTCGCCGATGTTAGCGGCGTGTTGTGGGTCGTGGGCTTGGCGCGTGGAGCGCGCGCCGCGCCTCGCGAGGGCGGGGCGGTGTTGTCAGTGAGGCTCGAGCGCAAGAGATGAGCGAGATCGCGACGAGTTATCCCGGGCTGGAGCGTGTCGTCTTCAGCGAGGAAGAGATCGCGGCGCGGGTCAGGGAGCTCGGTCGCGAGATCGATGCGTTTTATCCCTCTGGGGAGGGCCTGCTCGTCATCGGTTTGCTCAAAGGCGCTTTCATGTTCACCAGCGATCTGGTGCGGGCGCTGGAGCGGCCCGCTGTGGAGGTCGATTTCTTGACCGCGGCTCTGTACGGCGATGGCACGGACGGCGGCCGCGATGTAAAGTTGCTGCAAGACGCGAAGGCCGCGGTCGCGGACCGGCACGTTCTTCTGGTGGAGGACATAGTAGACAGCGGCAAGACTCTGAACCGAATCGGCGACGAGTTTGGGGCGCGGTCACCGCGCTCGCTGGAGGTCTGCGCGCTCCTGCACAAGCGCATCGCGCCGGAATTGCGATACGAGCCTCGTTGGGTCGGCTTTGACGCGCCGCCCGATTGGCTGGTTGGATACGGATTGGATCTCGGGGAGCGGTACCGGCACCTGCCATTCATCGGCGCCATCGCACCCGAGGGCGAGCGAGGTCAATAGATATGTCGGATACGAATCCGAATCGCGGGGAACAGCAGTCACGCTTTGGCCGGATGTCGAGGAGCCTGGCGTTTTGGGCTCTCATCATCGTAGTCCCGGTGATGATTATCCAGCTGGTGGGCTCGGGCCGGAAGGAGACGCAGGAGCTGAGCTACACGGACTTCATGCGCGAGCTCGAGCAGGGCAACGTGTTGAAGGTGTCGGTGATCGAGGGCAAGCAAGTGGAGGGCGAGCTTCGGGCGCCGATTGGCGGACAGACGACGCGGGAGTTCTGGACCAAGTTGCCCGTCTGGCACAGCGAGGAATTCCTGACGCGACTGGAAGACAGCGGTGTGATCATCGAGGCGGAGGAGGCGCGGCCCAACTGGTGGGGGCTGCTGGCCGGCGCGTTGCCGTGGATCTTCTTGTTCGGACTGATGTTGTTCTGGCTGCGCCAGATGCAGGCGGGCGGCGCCCGGGCGTTCTCGTTCGGCAAGTCGAAGGCGAAGCTGCTGAGCGGAGATACGCCGAAGGTGACGTTCGCCGATGTGGCGGGCTGCGAGGAGGCGAAGGAAGAGCTCAAGGAGACGATCGAGTTCTTGAAGGACCCGTCCCGGTTCACGCGCCTCGGCGGTCGCCTGCCGAAGGGCGCGTTGCTGGTCGGACCTCCCGGGACGGGCAAGACGTTGCTGGCGCGAGCCTGTGCCGGCGAGGCGTCGCGCCCGTTCTTCAGCATGTCGGGCTCCGACTTCGTAGAGATGTTCGTCGGCGTGGGAGCCTCTCGCGTGCGCGACCTGTTCGAGCAGGGAAAGGCCCACGCGCCCTGCATCATCTTCATCGATGAGCTCGATGCGGTGGGTCGCCATCGCGGAGCCGGTCTCGGGGGCGGCCACGACGAGCGCGAGCAGACCCTCAACCAGCTGCTGGTCGAGATGGACGGGTTCGAGTCGAACGAGGGCGTCATCCTGGTCGCGGCCACGAACCGCCCCGACGTGCTCGACCCGGCGCTGCTGCGACCGGGTCGGTTCGACCGGCAGATCGTGGTGGACCCGCCGGACGTGAGAGGTCGTGAGGGCATCCTCGCTGTGCACACCCGCAAGATCCCGCTCGCCGACGATGTGGACCTGGCCAGGCTCGCCAAGGCGACGCCTGGGATGAGCGGTGCCGACTTGGCCAACATGGTGAACGAGGGCGCGTTGCTCGCGGCGCGCTGGGACAAGGACCGGGTCTACATGGTGGACATGGAGCAGGCGAAGGACCGGGTCCTGCTGGGCGCCGAACGCAAGAGCATGGTGATCAGCGAGGAGGAGAAACGGCTCAGCGCCTACCACGAGGCGGGCCACGTGGTGGCGGCCCATTACACGCCGGAGTGTGATCCTCTCCACAAGGTGACGATCGTGCCGCGCGGTCGCGCTCTCGGCCTGACCTTCGCCATGCCGGAGGACGATCGACACAGCTACTCGAGGGCGTACCTGCTGGCGCAACTGGTGTACGCCTACGGCGGCCGCGTCGCGGAGGAACAGGTTTTCGGGGCGGAGATGATCACGACGGGAGCCGGCAACGACATCGAGCGAGCGACGACCCTGGCGCGCCGCATGATCACCGAGTGGGGCATGTCGCAGAAGGTCGGACCGATGAGCGTGGGCGATCGTGGAGAAGAGATCTTCTTGGGCCGTGAGATCCATGAGCGACGCGAAATGAGCGACCGGATGGCGCAGATGATCGACGACGAGATCCGTGCGGTTCTCGATGAGGCGTATAAGCTAGCGACCGGCGTCGTCAAGGAGCACATGGACAAGCTTCACGTTCTGGCGAACGCGTTGCTCGAGCGTGAGACGCTGGACGCGGATGAGATAAATACCGTCTTCGACGGCAGGGAGCTACCGCCGCTGCCCGATGATGAGGCGGCGAGCAGCGTAGGGCAGCCGGCGGCTGGGAAGGCCAAGGCGGAGAAAGAAGTCAGCGGCAGCAAAGTGCCGGGAAGTCTGAATCCTAAGCCGGCAACCTCGTTCGAGGGTTTGCCGGGCGGAGACGCGTCGCGGCACGGAAGATCGCGATGAAGGCAGCCGTCATCTCGCGCGGGTCGGAGGCTGTGGCGGAGTGGCGCACGTCGCGTCGCGCGATCGGCCTGGCAAAGCCGGTGGTGATGGGCGTACTGAATATCACCCCGGATTCCTTTTCCGATGGCGGCCAATTCTTCGACCGCGATGCCGCGATCCGGCGGCTGGAGCAGTTGCGGGACGAAGGGGCCGACATCATCGACGTGGGCGGAGAGTCAACGCGGCCCGGTTCGAGGCCGGTGGATGAGGAAGAGGAGCTTCGCCGCGTGTTTCCGGCAATCGAGGCGGCGGCGACCCGGCTCCAGGTACCGGTTTCGATCGATACCACCAAGTCGGGCGTGGCGCGGGCCGCACTCGACGCCGGAGCGGAGATCGTCAACGACATCTCCGGCCTGCGTTTCGACCCCGAGATCGCCCGGGTGGCCGCTGAGACCGGTGCGGGCCTCGTGTTGATGCACATTCGCGGGCAGCCGCGCACGATGCAGGAGCGGATCCACTACGATGATCTGCTCGGCGAGGTCAGCGGCGAGCTCGAGGAGTCAGCCGGCAGGGCGTTGGAAGCGGGTTGCCGGCGCGACCAGGTCGTCGTCGATCCGGGGATCGGCTTTGGGAAGACGGCGGAGCAGAATCTGGCCCTCATCGACCGGCTCGACCGGTTTGGCGAGCTGGGGTATCCGATCCTGATCGGGCCGTCGCGGAAGTCTTTCATAGGAAAGACGCTCGGGTTGCCGATGGAGGAACGGTTGGAAGCCACACTCGCTGCGTGCGTTGTTGCGCTGTTGCGTGGCGCCCGGATTTTTCGTGTCCACGACGTCGCCGCGGCCCGACGGGCCCTGGACATGGCGGAGGCAATAGTAGAGTCGAGCAGTGCAGAGCCTGATTGAACGGATCAGCTTTCTCAGGCCCAACGCGTGGGACCTGATACAGATCGCGGTAGTCGCGTACATCTTCTACCGCCTGCTGCTGCTGTATGCGGGTACCCGGGCGATCCAGATGTTGCTCGGGCTGATCGTCCTGTTCGCCGCCTACGCGCTGTCGGAGATACTGCAGCTGGAGCTCATCCGCTACCTGTTGGAGATCGTCTTCACCTACGGCGTCCTGGCGGCCGTGATCATCTTCCAGCCGGAGCTTCGAAACGCTCTGACCAAGCTCGGCCAGAACCGATTCTGGCGGTACTTCTCTCGACCGGACAAGACGTCCAAGATGATGGAGCAGCTCGCCCAGGCGGCGGAGGTTCTGGCCCGGAAGCGAATCGGCGCCATCCTGGCCATCGAGCGCGAGGTCGGCCTCGAGGAGTATGCCCGCAGGGGTTCACCGGTCGGCGCGCCTTTCACGCCCGAGTTGGCGGAGGCGATCTTCACCCGCTACGGGCCGCTTCACGATGGGGCCGTGATCATTCGTGGCGAGATCATCGTCGCTGCCCGCTGCATCCTTCCGCTCACCCAGTTCCCGGTCACCGACCGCAGTCTCGGCACGCGGCACCGCGCCGCCATCGGCCTCTCGGAGGAGACCGACGCTCTCGTTGTCGTCGTCTCGGAGGAGACGGGTTCGGTCTCGATGGCGCAGCGCGGACGGTTGGAGAGAAACGTCTCTGGCGAACGGCTGCGCGAGGCCTTAGGCGCCAGGCCGCCGGGGCGCGCTCAGGTGGCCGCCGCCGCGCCGGCCGCCTCCGGCCAGGCCGCCGCCGGCGAGCTGAGTCTCGTTGACAGAAGCTCCCCGACATCATAGTCTTTCCTTAGGTATTTAGCCCAAAAAGACCGGTCCACCACCGAGCAACGGCGAGGTTCGCTTTGCAGACGGAAGCCCAATACGCTCTCCTCGAGCTGTTCAGGGACGGTGGCATCATGATGTACTTCCTGGTGCTCAGCTCGCTGCTGGCACTGGGGGTCATGATTGCCAAGTTCTACATGCTTTTCGTCGCTCACCGCGACAGCAAGCAGCTGCTGGAGGAAGTCGAAAACCTGCCCCACAACGAGCAGGGCGTGAAAGGCGCCATGCGGCTCGCCGAGGACACCCAGGGTCCCGTGGCGGCCATATTCATGTCTGGACTTCGTCGGATCGGCGACCGCGGCCTGACCGTCAGGGATCTCGAGCGGGCGATCGCAACGACGGGCACGATCGAGCTCGGCTTCCTGGAGCGTGGCCTCGTCGTGCTGGCCACGGTGGCCAACGTCGCGCCGATGATCGGATTCCTGGGCACCGTCGCCGGCATGATCGTTGCCTTCGGCGCAGTCGCCGAGGCCGGCCAGATCGAGGCTTCGCTCGTGGCGGGCGGCATCAAGGTCGCCCTCATCACCACGGCCACCGGCCTGACCATCGCTATCCCCGTCAACATCGCCTACAGCTTCTTCGTTAGCCGGATCGATCAGTTGATCCTCGACATGGAGAAGGGCGCGGAGATTATCCTCGATATGTCACAGTCCACTGCTGCAAGCAGACAGAGGTAGACTTGAATGGCTCTGCTCAATAAGAAGACAAAGGTCAGCGACGAGATCCCTACCGCCTCGATGGCGGATATCGCTTTCTTGCTGCTCGTCTTCTTCCTCACCACGACTGTCTTCGAGGAAGAGAAGGGCTTGCCCATCGTGCTGCCCGAAGCGGCGGCGGAGCAGGTCGAGGTCTCGCAGAGTAACATCATCCACTTCCTCATCCGTCCCGACGGATCGGTCGTGGTCCGCCGCGGCGAAAGCACCGCGGAGCAGGTCGTGGCCTTCAGCGAGATCGCTGGGATCATGCGCCAGGAGATCCTCAACAACCCAGAGATCATCGCAGCCGTCAAGACGTCACCCGACGCGCCGTACAGGCACATGATCAACGTGCTCGATGAGTTGCAGCAGGCGGCGTCGCAACGAATCTCTCTGCAGCTCTGGGAGCAGTAGCGAGGTCAGGTGAACGTGCTAGATGAGCTACGGAAGGCGACGGCGCAACGAATTTCCCTAGAGCTCTGGGAGAAGTAGCGACTATGGCAAAAGGCGGCCCGTTTGAACGGAAGTCGAAGGTAGCGAGCGAGATCCCTACCGCGTCGATGGCGGATATCGCGTTCCTGCTCCTCATCTTCTTCATGGTCTCGACGACCTTCAGGCGCGAGCAGGATCGCCACCTGGCCTTTCCGAAGGCCGACGCGACCCAGAAGATCGACGAGAAGCGAAAGAACATCCTGCACGTCTGGATCGAACCGGACGGCTCGGTGTATATCAATGATCAGGCGGTACCGATGGAGATGGTCGCTGATTACGTCCTGCCCCTTTACCGGGACAGTGATCGCCGGTTGATGGTTTCGTTGCGCGGCGATCGGGACGTTCCGTATCGGTTCGTCAACGCAGTGACCGAGCAGTTGCGAGAGGCTAACGCGGTCCGCGTGTTCTTCCATACGGACCTCGAGAGCCGCATGACGCGCGAGAGGAGGTAGGGCTACCATGGCTGATCATACAGGCGGCGGTCTCAACCTGACGGCGAACGACCGGTTCAAGGCAAGAGCCGACCAGTGGCTGTGGGCCAGCGTGATGGTGGCGACCGTCTTCCACTTCGGGCTGTTCAAGTTCTTCCCGGAGCTGACCGCATCTGACGTGAGCTTTGGCACCAGCGAGTTCGAAGCGATCGAGCTGCCGCCCGAGGTGGAGATTCCGCCGCCACCGGAACAGATCTCGCGGCCGGCCGTTCCCATCGTGGCCGCGGCAGAGCTCGAAGAAGAAGTGACGATCGCGCCCACGACCTTCGAGGAAAACCCGGTCGAGAACCTGCCGCCGCCTCCTTCGGATGCCAGCCGGCTCGGCGACCAGCCCGTCTTCACGCCATTCACCGTGAAGCCCGAGCTCAAGAACTCGAGGGCGGCACGGAGGATCGTGGAGGAGTCCTACCCGAGGCTCCTCAAGGACGCGGGCATCGGTGGTACTGTGGTCTTGTGGGCCTTCATCGACACCAACGGAATAGTTAAGAACGCCAAGGTGCAGAACAGCTCGTGGCAAACCATGCTGGACGAGGCGAGTGTCGCTGCGATAATGCAGTTCGAGTACACTCCGGCGCTGAACCGTGACCAGAGAGTACCCGTCTGGATTCAGCAATCGATCACGTTCAGCGTGAGAAACTAGGCTGGTTTGGCTGACAACGTGCGTGCCCGGCGCCCAAGTCGGCGGCGCCGGGCATTTTTTTGCCTTGATTCGGTTTCGTGGCTCGGCTAACTTTGCTTGATTATGTATCCTGAGCGACTTCAGCGTGCGCTGCCTGAGGTCCGGGCACGCATCGAACGGGCGTGTGAGCGAGTCGGTCGTTCGGATGCAGACGCGGTCGCGATCGTGGCCATCACCAAGGGCCACCCGATCGAGGCGCTTCACGCGGTTCGGGAGGCGGCCCTGGGCGTACTGGGCGAGAACCGAGTGAAGGAGGCGGCGGCGAAATGGGAAGCCGCGGGTGACCTGGGTCTTGCCTGGCACCTGGTCGGGCACCTTCAGCGCAACAAGGTTCGCCAGGCGCTGAAGATGTTCGAGTTGATACACTCGATGGACTCGTTGCGATTGGCGCAGGCGACGGATGTGGAAGCTGCGAAGCTGGAGCGTGGGGTGCAGGTACTGGTGCAGGTCAATGCGTCGGGTGAGGAGGCCAAGCAAGGCTTCGAAGTGGAAGGGGGATACGACGCGGTGCGGGAGATCTGCGAACTGAAGAACCTGCGAGTGGTGGGGCTGATGACGATGGCACCGTTTACGAGCGACGAGGCAGTGTTGCGCGAGACTTTCCGGCGGACCCGAGAGCTGTACGATCGCTGCCGTGACGGTTTGGCAAAATTCGAAGCCCGGCATCTCTCCATGGGTATGACGAACGACTATGAGATTGCCGTTGAAGAGGGCAGCACGATGGTGCGATTGGGCACCGCGCTGTTCGGGGAGCGGTCACGATGATTGACCTGACACCACTGGATGTTCGGAAGAAGAAGGGCGACTTCCGGCGCGCGGTACGTGGCTACGATAAGGAACTGGTGGACGACTTCCTCGACATGGTCGCCGGGCGGCTGGAGGAGCTCGTCAAGCAGAATGTGGCGCTGACCGAGCGGTCGGAGCACCTGCAGGAGCAGGTCGCGTCGTTCCGCGAGCGCGAGAAGGCGTTGAACGAAGCGCTGGTCACCGCGCAGCAACTGCGCACTGAGTCGCAGGCGCAGGCCGACCGCGAAGCGGAGCTGGTGCGCCGCGAGGCGCAGAGCCAGGCTCAGCGAATCATCGAGGACGGGCAGCGCTCGTATCGCGAGTTGGCGCGCGAGCTGGAAGGGCTGCACACACGACGCCGCCAGTTCGTGCAGGCCTTTCGCACGCTTCTCGAGCGATACCTGTCGGAGCTCGAAGTCGAGGAGGCGCGTCTGACGGAGACCAGCGTCGAGTACCCGGCGGCGGTGGTGAGCACGGCGGCCGCGGCTCAACCGCCAGCGGAGGAAGAGCAGGAAGAGCCGGCCGAAGAGGCGGAACCCGAAGAGACGGAGGAAAAGCGGCCGGGGGAGGGTGAGTGGCTATCCTCGCTGGTGGTGGAAGGCGAACAGGAGGAGAAGGAGTGATAGTGGGTCCGGGCCCAGAAGATCTGGTCGGCCGGATCGGGGCAGCGGTCGACACGATAAAGGAGCGCACGGAGGTTCGTCCGCGCGTGGCGATCGTTCTCGGTACCGGGCTCGGCGGCCTGGCAGAAGAGATCGAAGCCGAGTCGACTATTCCGTACGAGGAGATACCGGATTTCCCGGTTCCGACGGTGGAGAGCCACAGCGGGCGCCTGCTGCTCGGTCGTTTGTCGGGACAGCCCGTGGTGGCCATGCAGGGTCGCTTTCATCTGTACGAGGGTTACTCGATGCAGCAGGTGGCGTTCCCGGTTCGCGTGTTGCGTGGCCTGGGTGCAGAGACGCTTATCGTGTCGAACGCGTGTGGTGGGATGAACCCGATGTGGGATGTGGGCGATCTCATGCTGATCGCGGATCACATCAACCTGCTGGGTGACAACCCTCTCATCGGACCGAACATCGACGAGCTGGGACCGCGTTTTCCGGACATGTCGGAGCCCTACGATCTAGAGCTGCAGCGGATGGCGCTGGACGTCGCAAAGGAGGAACGGATCACGTTGCGGCGCGGTGTATATGTCGCGGTCCCCGGTCCCAACCTGGAGACGCGTGCCGAGTACCGTTTCTTGCGCACGATCGGAGCCGACGTGGTGGGTATGTCGACCGTGCCGGAGGTCATCGTGGCCGTGCACGCTCAGATGAAAGTGCTTGGGGTCTCGATCATCACCGATAGCTGTCTTCCTGACGCCCTGAAGCCGGCGAGCGTGGAACAGATCATCCGAGTCGCCGGCGCGGCGGAACCGAAGCTCACGCATCTGATACGCAACGTGGTCGCCCGTTTGGGCTAGCATTCGAATATGACCGACAAGCTCTACCGCGAGATCCCCGAAGACGCGAACCAACTGGAGCAAGGTGTCCTCGAAGTGTGGAACGAGGAGGACACGTTCAAGCGCTCGCTCGAGATCACCAAGGACGGTGAGCCTTTTGTTTTCTACGAGGGGCCGCCCACGGCGAATGGCCGACCGGGCATTCATCACGTCTTCGCACGCACTATCAAGGACACGTTCAACAGGTACCAGACGATGCTGGGCCGCTCGGTCACACGCATCGCCGGCTGGGACACGCACGGGCTTCCGGTGGAAGTGGAGGCGGAGAAAGCGCTCGGCATCTCCGGCAAGCCGGAGATCGAGAGGATCGGTGTCGAGCGGTTCACCCAGGTAAGCCGCGAGCACATCTTCACCTATAAGGAGGACTGGGAGAAGCTGTCGTTTCGCATCGGCTTCTGGCTCGACTACTCGAAAGCCTACATCACCTGCTCGCCGGAGTACATCGAGAGCGTCTGGTGGGCGATCGCCCGCTTCCACGAGAAGGGCCTGCT
Source organism: Gemmatimonadota bacterium (assembly GCA_039588075.1). Lineage (GTDB taxonomy): Bacteria > Gemmatimonadota > Gemmatimonadetes > Palauibacterales > KS3-K002 > JBDHAL01. Next base: position 19,781 of record JBDHAL010000014.1, read on the forward strand.
CTACCGAGGGCACAAGGTCGTGCCCTTCTGCCCGCGCTGCGGCACCGGTCTCTCGAGTCACGAGGTCGCCCAGGGCTATGAGGAAGTCACCGAGCCCGCGGTGACGGTGAAGTTCCCGATCAAGGATCGGCCGGGAGAGTCCTTGCTCGCCTGGACAACGACTCCCTGGACACTACCCGGGAACGTCGCTCTCGCCGTCAGCCCGATGATCGCCTACGTGAAGGTTCGTTCAGCAGACGAGATCTACTACCTGGCCGAGCGCGTGGCGGACGACGTTCTCGGTGAGGGTTACGAGGTTCTCGAGACCATGCCCGGCGGCGAGTTGGCGGGCCTGCGCTACGAGCCACCGTTCCCGTTCCTGGCCGACGTCGTGGGAGCGGACAAGGCCTGGCTCGTGGCGACGGCCGATTTCGTCACCGCCGACGAGGGGACCGGTATCGTGCACACGGCGGTGATGTACGGCCAGGACGACTACGATCTCGGCGTCGAGCTGGGTTTCCCCATGCACCACACGGTGGATGAAGAAGGGCGGTTCAACCCCGAGGTCAAACCGTGGGCGGGGATGTTCGTGAAGGACGCCGATCCGGAGATCATCAAGGCGCTGGACGAGTCGGGCCGGCTGCTGCGATCGGACGCCAATACGCACACGTATCCGTTCTGCTGGCGGTGCAGCACGCCACTGCTGTACTACGCCCGGGACTCGTGGTACCTGAAGACGACGGCCGTGAAAGACCGGCTCCTGGCGAACAACGCGGAAGTGAGCTGGCATCCGCCGGAAATCGGTCGGGGCCGCATGGCGGAGTGGTTGGAGAACAACGTCGACTGGGCGCTCTCGCGCGAGCGGTACTGGGGGACCCCGTTACCCGTTTGGGTGTGCGACCAAAGCGACGCCCATATAGAGGTCATCGGCGGCTATCAGGAACTGGGCGAGCGGGCCGGGATCGAAGTCGGAGATGATTTTGATCCGCGCAAGCCTTTCATAGACACCGTGGAGTGGAAGTGCTCGGAGTGCGACGGCACGATGCGCCGCGTTCCGGAGGTCATCGACGCGTGGTTCGATTCGGGCTCGATGCCGTTCGCGCAGTGGCACTATCCGATGGAGAACGGGGGAACATTCGAGCATCAGTTTCCGGCCGATTTCATAGCCGAGGGCGTAGATCAGACCCGCGGCTGGTTCTACTCGCTGCTGGCCATCAGTACGGTGCTGTTCGACCGATCGCCGTATCGCAACGTCGTGGTCAACGACCTCGTGCTCGATGCGGAAGGCACAAAGATGTCGAAGTCCCGCGGGAACGTGGTCGATCCCTGGGACGCGCTGGGCGAGTTCGGCGCCGATGCCATCCGCTACTACCTGCTCACGGTCAGCAACCCCTGGATACCGAAACGACACGACCCCAAGGCCATCGCCGAGGTCAGAAGGAAGTTCTTCGGGACGCTATCGGCGACCTACCGGTTCTTTCAAATCTACGCCGACCTCGAGGGTTGGACTCCGGACCGTACACCGCCCGTCGAGACGCGGCCCGTGTTGGACCGCTGGCTGCTCTCCAAGCTGGACGGTCTCGTAGAGGCATGTCGTCGAGATATGGACGGGTATGACGTTACGCGTGCCGTTCGCAGGATAGGCGAGTTCGTCGTTGACGACCTGTCAAACTGGTACGTCCGGCGGTCCCGGGCTCGCTTCTGGGGAACGCGGGCCGCCACACGCGAGACCATGGACGCGGCTTTCTCCACGCTCTGCGACGCCCTGGTCACGGTCTGCAGGCTGCTCGCTCCCGTTTCCCCATTCGTCACCGACTGGATCCATCGGCAGCTCACCGCCGGCACTTCGGTTCACCTCGCTCGCTACCCGGAGCCGGGCCAGAGAAGGGACGAGGCTCTGGAGGAAGCGGTTGACCTGGCGCGCCGGCTGGCAGGTCTGGGACGCGCCGCCCGTGAAGCGGCAGGCATCCGCGTTCGGCAGCCGCTCAGCCGGCTGCTCGTGTTCGCCCCCGGCGGCCGGCCCGCCGCGCTGCGCGACGAAGTGTTGGGGACGGTGATCGACGAGTTGAACGTGAGGAAGGTCACGTTTGTCGAGGATCCGGCGACGCTGGTGGCCTATCGGGCCGAACCGAATTTCGCCGTCCTCGGGCCGCAGTTCGGGGAGCGAGCCAAGGCGGTTGCCGCCGCGGTTCGCGGCCTGGCGAGCGAGGAGCTGGCGGCCTGGCGGTCCCGGGGAGGGGCGCTGACCATACAAGTATCCGGCGCGAACCTTGATGTCGCGGCGGATGGGGTGACGCTGGTGGAGGAGCCACAGGAAGGGCTGGCGGTGCAGTCGGAGGCCGGGGTGGTTTTGGGCCTGGATACGGTGCTGGACGAGGAATTGAGGCAGGAAGGAACCGCCCGCGAGCTGGTGAACCGGATTCAGCGGTTGAGACGCGATGCCGGGCTCGAACTGGACGATCGGATTCGTTTGGGTATCTTTGGGGCGCCCGAAGTAGCGTCAGCCGCGGAGGCGCATCGCGACTATATCGCGAGCGAGGTCTTGGCCGTGGAGGTGGAGATCAGCCCGCGGCCGCCCGAGGTGGCCGGCTACGAGCACCTGCGGGAGATCAAGCTGGACGGGCGTGAAGCGGTAATAGGAGTTCAGGTCAGGTGAGAGGTCATGCGTACCTGGCCGCTCGGGAACCGAGGGAATAACGATGGCATTGACTAAAAAAGATCTGGCGCACTTTGAGAAGCGTCTTCTTGATGAGCGAGAGAAGATCGTCAAGCAGCTGGCCCAGTTTGGCGAGTCGTTTTCGGATACCCTGCAGGGTTCGGACGGGGACTTGTCCGCGTATAGCTTCCATATGGCCGACCAGGGTACCGATGCGATGGAGCGTGAGAAGGCGTTTCTGTTCGCGAGCAAGGAGGGGCGTTTCTTGTTCCACATCGACCAGGCACTAAGGCGGCTGTACAAATCGCCGGAGAGTTTCGGCAGCTGCGAGGAGTGCGGTGAGGACATAGGGTTCGAGAGGCTCGACGCGTTGCCTCACGCCAGGCTGTGCATCAAGTGCAAGGAGCGCGAGGAGAACAGTGACGCCTGACGGGTATCCGCGAGCGGAGGAGGTGGGGCGGCCGGAGGAACTGGTGGATACCTCCTCATTGCGCGGCAAGCTTGGAGCATTCGCCGGCACGGCGGCATCGGTATTGGCGTTGGACCTGTTAACCAAGCACCTGATCCAGCAGTCGCTACACGTCTACGAGTCCATCCCCATACTCGGTGACTTCTTCCGCCTTACGTACATCCACAACCCCGGCGCGGCATTCGGCCTTCACCTGGGCCCTTACTCTCGATTCATCTTTCTGGGACTGGCCTTCGTCGCACTCGGCGTGCTTTATGTCATGTACCGGCACACGCCGGCGATCGACCGGTTGCGGCTTTTTGCGATCGGCGGCATCGCCGGAGGAGCGCTGGGTAACGTGATCGACCGCATACGGTCAGCCGAGGGAGTCGTCGACTTCCTCGATTTCGGTATCGGCAACTTCCGCTGGCCCGTCTTCAACATCGCCGACACGGCGGTCACGATCGGTGCGATCCTGCTGCTCGCCTCGCTGTGGGCCGAGGACCAGCGGCGCGACAGTGAGCAGAGTGAAACGAGTTGAAGGTCACGACGGCTGCATAACCTACACGCTCACGGTCGATCAGCACTCGAGCCAGAGGCTCGACCGCTATCTCGCCGAGAGACTTTCCCTTTCTCGCTCTCAAATTACCAGCCTGATCGATGCGGGTCGCGTGCATGTCGGCGACCGGCTACCCAAGAAGAGCTACGTCCCCGAGATCGACGACGTGATTGTCGTGGAGGTTGCGGCGCCCCAGCCGGTGGACGCTGAGGCGGAGGACATCCCGGTCGAGGTGCTGTACGAAGACGAAGGCTTCCTGGTGGTCAACAAGCCCGCCGGGATGGTCGTGCACCCGGCGCCCGGGCACCGGCGCGGAACGCTGGTCAACGCCCTTCTGCATCAGGTGGGCCAGCTCTCTCCGGTTGGAGGGTCGAGCCGGCCGGGCATCGTCCACCGGCTCGACAAGGACACGTCCGGCTTGATGATCGTCGCCAAGCAGGAGAAGCCCCACCGGCGGCTGGCCGAAGCTATGTCTCGGCGCAAGATTTTCCGGCGCTACCTGGCCGCCTGCTGGGGCCATCTCCGCGAGGACAACCTGGTCATCGACGCCGAGCTCGGCAGGCACCGGCGCGACCGCAAGCGCATGGCGGTAGTCCCGGGCGCCCGCCACGCCGTCACCGAGATCGAGCGGCTCGAGCGCTGGCGGGCCGCCGACTACCTCAGAGTCCGCCTGCACACGGGCCGGACGCACCAGATCCGTGTCCATCTGCGACACATCGGCCACCCCGTCGTCGGAGACCGGGGTTACGCCGAGGGCTGGGAACGAGGCCTGGAGGCCGGTCGATGGCCGCGGGAGCTGGCCGGTCGCGTGGGCCGGCAGTTCCTACACGCCGCGGAGTTGCGGTTCGACCACCCGATGACGGGTCGTCCGCTGGAGTACTCGGCGCCGTTGCCGGCGGACCTCGCCGAGGCCGCGGAATGGGCGCGCCAGACGAGTTGACGGCGGCGTTAGTCGTTATTATAGTTATACTTCCGCGTGATCCCTCCCCCATTTCCCACACGTGCTCAGAGGGTTGTAACCGGTGTCGGATTCCGTCAGACGCCAGCTGCTGTTCGAGGTCGGCGAGCATCTATTTGCTGTGGATGCTCGTAACGTTCGTGAAGTATTGGAGCCGACCGAAGCGACACCCGTGCCGGGTTCGGTACCCGGCATTCTCGGGCTCATGAACCTACGCGGTACACTCGTGGTCGCTGGAGATCTGGCGACGCTACTGGGTTTGACGTCGCGGAAGAGCGAAGAGACGGCCCTCGTGGTGTTCGAGCACGAATCCGATCGAGTCGCGCTGGAAGTCGATCGTCTATCGGGTGTGGCACCGTACCCGACGGGCGATCTCGACGTGGACGGCGAGCTACTCGAGGTGATCGGAGCACGGGAGATAGTAGCAGGGGTGGGGCAACTGGGGTCGCGACCGTATTTCCAGCTCGAGATGAAGGCGTTGTTCGCCCGAGTGCTCGAGCAGGACACTGACCGTGATCGGGCAATTCAGCTCGGATCTATAGGAGGATGGGAGCAGCGATGAGCCGCACGGTTCTGATAGTAGACGACGCGATATTCATGCGGACGATGATAGGCGACATCCTCAAAGGAGCGGGGTTCGAAGTTGTCGGCGAAGCGTCGTCCGGCGTCGAAGCGGTGCAGAAGTACAAGGAGCTCAAACCGGATCTGGTGACGATGGACATCGTGATGCCCGACATGGGTGGAATCGATGCGGTGAAAGCGATCGTCGAAGAGGATCCGGACGCCAAGATCCTGATGTGTAGCGCCATGGGTCAGCAGGGTCTGGTGGTGGAGGCGATTCAGGCCGGCGCCCGCGATTTCGTGGTTAAGCCCTTCCAGCCGTCGCGAGTGCTCGAGGCCGTTCAACGCTTGTTGGGATGAGCCAACGGGAAAAGTACGCTGAACTCTTTGCGGCGGAGGCGCGCGAACATCTCTCCGAGATGGGTCGCGCGCTCGTTGCGCTGGAAGCGGAGCCCGGAGATCGGGATTCGCTGGACGCCGTCTTCCGTTCTGTGCACACGATCAAGGGGATGGCGGCGGCGATGGGCTACGATGTCGCGACGCGCTTGGCCCACAACATCGAATCGGTTCTCGATGAACTGAGATCCGCACGGCGGCAGGTCACGTCCGATGTGATCGACCTGCTGCTCGAAAGCAGCGACCAGCTGGAGGAAGCGGTCGCCGCCACAGTAGACGGTAGGGAGCCGGCCGACCCTTCCGTCACCATCGAGCAGCTGGTTCTGTGGCGCGTCAGTCCGCCGGAGGAGAAGGAGGCGCCCGCTCCGGAGGCCGAAGAGCCGGCCGAGCCGGCGCCGAAGCGAGCGGCGGGGCCAAGCTCGAAGCGGGCGGATGCCAGTCGCGTGCGGGTCGACATCCGCCGGCTGGACGCCCTGATGAACTTGATCGGTGAGCTGGCGATCGTACGCGGGCAGTTGCATGTCCTGGCGGAGCAGGCGGGAATAGAGCCGCTACAGAACGCGGTCGAGCGGGCCGGCGGCCTGATATCGGAGATGCAGGTGCAGGTCGTCGAGAGTCGCATGGTGCCGGTCTGGCAAGTCTTCGACCGCTTTCCGCGCCTGGTGCGCGACACGGCGCGGTCGCTGGGAAAAGAGGTCGAGATCCAGATCTCCGGGAAGGACCTCGAGTTCGATCGGGCGCTGCTCGACGCCATCGGCGATCCGCTCGTTCACCTGCTTCGCAATTCGGTGGATCACGGGATCGAATCGCCGAAGGTGCGGGAGCAGATCGGGAAGCCGCAGGCCGGCCGGATCGAGTTGTCTGCCCGTCGCGAGCGAGCCCGAGTCGTCATCGTCTTGAGTGACGACGGGCGTGGAATAGATCGCGACAGAGCGGTGGCGAGGGCGCGCCGAGAGGGGCTGCTCGATGCGACGGCCGAGCCGACTCCGCAGGAGTTGTTTCGAATCCTGGCGCGCCCGGGATTCTCGACGGCCAAGAAGGTCACGACCATCTCCGGTCGCGGCGTCGGAATGGATGTGGTCGAGAATTCGGTCAGGGGGTTGGGTGGCTCGGTCGAGCTGGTGACGGAAAAAGGCGTCGGCACGACCTTCCGCATCGAGTTGCCGCTCACCATAGCGATAGTCCGCGCATTGATCGTGACCGTAGCGGGGCAGACCTACGCTCTCCCGGCCACGTTCACGCGCGAAAGTCTCGAGGTCGGGGCCGGTGACGTGCAGGTGGCCCACGGTAGCGAGTGGATAACATGGCGAGGTGGGCGCGTGCCGCTCAGGCGGCTTCAGAGATTGTTCGCCAACGGCTCAGCCGACGGCGAAGGCGGCAACGGCCCTGGCGCTGATCAGCTGAGGCTGGTGGCTCTGGAGTTCGGAGGCGCACAGCTGGCGGTGTCGGTGGACGACTTCGTCGGTGAAGAAGAGATCGTAGTCAAGTCGTTCAATCCGCCGCTCGGATCGGCGCAGTTGTTCTCGGGCGCGACGGTTCGCCCGGATGGACGGCCGGCGTTGGTGATAGACGTTGGCAGCTTGTCGTAGCTCAGACAATTCACCTTTTGCGGGTATGCTCGAATGAAGGAAAACCAAGACCTCCAAGACCTGGAGCTCGATGCTTTGGGAGAAGTGGCTAACGTCGGAGCGGGTCACGCTGCGACGGCGCTCAGCCAACTCACGAATCGCCGCATCATGATCAACGTGCCTGACGTTCGGGTTACGCCGATCGAGGAGGCCGCTGCGGCAGTTGGGCCCGCAAACGGCGTCGTCGCGGCAATCCTCATGCATGTCCTGGGCGATCTGACGGGACGTAGCCTGCTCCTGTTCGAGAAGGATTGCGCGCTTCGCCTCGCCGACATGCTGCTCAACAGGGAGCCCGGCGAAACCAAGGTGTTCGGGGAGCTGGAGCAGTCTTCGATCAAGGAGACGGCCAACATCCTCACGGGGGCCTACCTTAACGGGCTGTCCGACATGCTCGGCCTGATGTTGATCCCGTCGGTGCCAAGCTTGGCGATCGATCTGTGCGCGGCGATCCTCTCGACGACCTACCTGAACTTCGGTCACGACCGCAGCTACGTCATCATCCTGGACACCCGCTTCCAGTTCGAGCCTGGCGACTCGAGCATGTCGGGACACTTTGTCTTGTTGCCCGACCCCTCGAGTTTGAGCGTGATACTGAAGGCGGCGCGGGTAGGCTAGACCATGGCGAAGGCTGTTCATTCCGAGGGCGACCTCCGCATCCTCCGGGCGCTCGCTCAGCGTATCGATCCGGGCGACGCGGGGGCGTACAACAATCTCGGAGTGGTCTACTATCAGAAGGGATTGTTCGAAGAGGCGATCGAGCAGTTCCGTCGTGCGCTGGCCATCGATCCAAAGATGGAGGTGGCGCGGCGGAACCTGGACATCGCGTATCACCAAACCGGTTACTACGATCGCCGGATCGCCGAGCTGATCACCCGGCTGAGAACCGACGATTCGGACGACGAGGCTCGCTTCAACCTCGCCGAAGCCTACCTGAACACGGGCCGGGTCGATGAAGCGATCCGCCAGTACGAAAGCCTGATCGAGAAACGGCCGGGCGACGCGCGGGTCCTAGTTCAGCTCGGCATATCGGAGAAGAACCGCGGTGAGCTGAAGCGCGCGATCGAGTGGTTCGAGAAGGCTAGGGAGGTGGCACCGGAGCGCGCCTCCATCTATTCCGCGCTGGGCGAGATCCTGTACAACCAGGGTATGAACGAGGAATGGGGCGCCCACGTTCGGAAAGCGCTGAAACTGAACCCCTCGATCTCGGAAGCGCACCACCTTCTCAGCTTCATCTACGGAGATATAGGCGACGCGGAACGGGCCGCCGAACACGCGAAGCGCGCCGCCGAGCTGAACCCGGCCGCGACGAAGGCCCAGGCGAACCTCTCACTCGACCGCTACAGCCCGGCCAGGTATGTGGAACTGACCGGCAACACCCCGACACCATCACTCGGCGGTCAGGGGGCGTTCGCACACTATACCCTGGGCGTCGCGTTCAGAGCACGCGGACTCTACGAAGAAGCGCGCCGCGAATTCGCTCACGGTCGCGAGGCCGGTGAGGACCCGACGCTGCTCGACCAGGCCGAGGCCGAGCTGGCTCTCTTGGAGGGCGACGCTGAAGGCGCGCTGGCTCGCTACGATGTGTTGCTCTCCAGTGTGGAGGACAGCCCGAAGGTCTGGAACGAACGGGGCGTCACGCTGCACCAGGTCGGACGTCTCGAGGAGGCGGACCAAAGCTATCGACGCGCGCTGGGGATCGATGCCAACTATGCCCTCGCATGGAACAACCTCGGAGTCGTGAACGCACACCGTAACGATGCCTCGGCAGGCGAGACCGCGTTCCGTCGTGCTTTGGAGTTGGAACCGGGCCTGGACGACGCGCGCCTCAACCTGGGCCTGCTGTGGGTGAAGACCGAGCAGCTCGAAGGAAGCGTTCAGCTGCACCGTGAAATGCTGAAAGCCGATCCGCACCGCGCCGACGCGTGGAACGGCCTTGGAACGACGTTGATGGCCATGGGTCGGTTTGAAGAGGCACGCAACGCGTTTGCTCGTGCTGTCGAATCGAACCCGAGCTACCCACCTGCCCGGTACAATCTCAGCTTCGCGCTGGCACGGACAGGAGACCACGATGGCGCGCTGCGCGAGACGAAGAGCGCGTTGGAGCTCGACCCCTACTACACGGCGCCGCGTTACCGGTTATCGATCGACCTTCAGTACGAAGGTGGAGAGGTGTGGGCGCCCGAGCTGGCGGCGCCGGAGCGCATCGAGCCGCGCGGTCCGGGCGTCAAGGATTTCAGCTTCGATCCGAGCGAGCTGGAGACGCTGTTCCATGAGCTCGAATCCGCCGAGCCTGAGACGGCGGAGGCCGAGCAGCCGGCCGACGACCTGTTCGAGTTGGCCCGCGATTACATGGCCAACGGCTTATACGATAAGGCGTTGTCCGAAGCGGCTCACGCCGTAAGGGAGGGTGGCGCCGGCGCCGAGGGCGCGTTGATCATCGGCCAGGTTTACCTGCAGCGTGGGCTGTACGGCGAGGCGATGGAGCGATTCGAGGAAGCTCGGAAGCTGCGGCCGGACGACCCACAGGCACTGGCCGGTGTGGCCCGCTGCCTGTTGCAGCTCGATCGCGTGGAAGAAGCTCTGCACGTCGCGGATGAGCTGCAGCCGAAGGCTGGTGATGACACCGCCCTGCTTCTCACTGTCGGGGAGGCGCTGACTCGTGCCGGCGAGGCGAAGCGGGCGATGGAAGCCCTGGACGCGGCGGCCCGCGTGGCACCTCACGATCCCATCGTCCACAGGCAGGTCGGGCGCGCGGCGCTGGCGGTAGGGAACCAGCGACGCGCCAAAGATGCCTACCGGAAGGCGATCGCTGAGGATCCCGACTTCGCGGCGGCGCGCGTGGAGCTGGGGAGGATCCTGATCGACGAAGGGGCGTACAGAGAAGCAGAGGGTGAGATTCGCCAGGCGCTGGAGCTGATGCCGACGTACGGTGAGGCGAACATGGTAATGGCCGATCTGCTCACGCGGCAGGGTCGCACGCATGAGACGGTGAACCTGATGGTGGGTCTGCTGGAGGCGGAGCCCTACAACCTGGAAGCGTTGGAGACTCTGGGCGATGTGCTGGCGCGGGAGGGCCGGCGTCGCGACGCGGAGCAGGCTCTGCAACGGGTGCTTCGCTTCGACCCCGGGCGAGCGCCGGTGCTGTTCCGCCTCGGCGAATTGTGTGGCGAATCGGGCCGCTATAGAGAAGCTCTTCACTACTGGCAACGGTTGATCGACGTGGCGCCGGACAGCGAGTACGCCTCGCAAGCGCGGGTGCAATCGCGGGTGCTGCTCGGGGCCAGCAGTTCGGTCGAGCAAGCGACTGCGGGGAGTGGTGCCTGATGCCAATCGAAGGCTCGCTACGCGAGTTCGCGTTGCACGACATCTTCCAGCTCCTGCACCTGTCGCGGAAGACGGGCGAGTTGGGAATCGTGCGCGAGCCGTCGGGCATGCGAGGCGTGGTGCGGTTCAGAGGCGGCGCCGTCGTCGGGGCGGAGCTCGATGAGAAGACCTCGCGCCTGGGGTACATGTTGCTGAACGCCGGAAAGATAACCGAAGCGGATCTCCAGCGGGCGGGCCAGCTTCATTCGGAAGAGCCGCGGCGTGGCTGGCACGAGATATTCGGGTCGCTCGCCGTGATGGAGTCTGCGGACTTAGAGCAGTACATGAAGTTCCAGGTGGAGGAGTTCGTATACGAGATCCTCGACTGGGATGACGGGCAGTTTTCGTTCATGGAGCGATCGGTAGACGATTCGCAGTGCGTCACCTGGGTTCCTGTCGAGTCGCTGCTGATGGAAGGCGCCCGCCGGGCCGATGAGCTTTCGGCACTGACAACGACGATAGACAGCTCGAGGTCGGTACCGCGGCTGTCGGAGACTGCGGCCGCGGAGAGCGGGATCCTGGATTTAACACCGGAAGAATGGGAGATAGTCGGCCGGGTCGATGGAGTGAGCGACGTGAAATCGATCGCGACGACGTTGGGCCGCAGCGAGTTCGATGTGAGTAAAGTCTTATCAAAGCTCGCGGATAGCGGCCTGCTGGAGATCGGGCAAGACGCGACTCGAACCCGGCCGCCGCAAGAGATGATGCTCGACCGCGCAGAGGAACTGGCCGAGCGGGGCGAGCTCGATGCCGCGCGCGTCCAGATCGAGTCGGTACTCGAGAATCACGGCGAGGAGCCGCGGGCCCACTACCTGGCGGCCCGCGTCCTCGAGGGTATGGACGAACTGAAGCAGGCGGCATCGGGATACGAGATGACGCTGAGCCTCGACCCGCTGGCGGAGCAAGCGCGCCAGAGGCTGGGGCTCGTGCGACTCAAGTTGGGAGACGTGGACGGCGCGGCGCGTGAGTGGACGGCTTACCTGCGGATGGCGCCGGACACGCAGGACCGTCGGCGCGTGGAGCGGGCGATGACCGCACTACGCGAACTGCAGATCGTATTGGGCGAGTTCGATGGCCGAGAACAGGCGTAGGTCACTACAGGAGCTGAGCGCCGAGGTGGCGACGAACCCGAATTCCACGGCGTTCGTCGAACTGGCGGCCGCC
>JBDHAL010000015.1:0-25757 GCA_039588075.1 Gemmatimonadota bacterium
CACGGTGATGGTTTGCTTCTCGAAGGGCCTGGGCGCGCCGGTCGGATCGGCGCTGGCGGGCACGGCGGAGGCGATGGTGCGCGCCTACGACTGGCGGAAGCGGCTGGGAGGCGGCATGCGCCAGGTGGGCATACTGGCGGCGGCGGCCATCTATTCGCTGGAGCACAACCTGCCGCGGATCGGCGATGACCACGCGCGGGCCAGGCGGCTGGCCGAGTTCGTGGACGGGCTGGACGGCTTCAGCGTGATCGCGCCGGATACGAACATCATCATGATGGACGTTGTGCGCGAGGACCTGACGCCGGTCGAAGTCGAGAGCTTTCTGGCGGAGCGCGGAGTGTGGCTGCTGGCGACCGGCCCGCGGAGGCTGCGGGCGGTGACGCACCTGGATGTAGACGATGCGGGGATCGAGCGCGCCTGCGTGGCGTTCGAGGAACTGGCGAAACGGTAGTTTGTTGACGATCGTTTGAGCGTAGTTGGTTAGGGTTGCGGAGGGTGAGGAAACGCTCAGTATCCGACTGTCGCCCGACGCCCAAGTTCTTCAGGAGAGAGAGAACATGGCTGCAGAGCTCAGTGAAGACAGAAAGAAGGCGTTAGACGTAGCGATCTCCCTGGTGGAGCGTCAGCACGGGAAGGGCGCGATCATGCGGATGGGGTCGGAAGGCGCTCGGGTCAAGGTGGCGGCGATCCCGACGGGCTCCATCACCCTCGACGGCATGACCGGCATCGGCGGAATCCCGCGGGGCCGGGTGTCGGAGATTTTCGGGCCGGAATCGTCGGGGAAAACGACGCTGACGCTGCACGTGATCGCAAACGCCCAGAAGATGGGCGGCGTGGCCGCCTTCATCGATGCCGAGCACGCCCTCGACATCAATTATGCGGAGCAGCTGGGCGTCGACATCGAGAACCTGCTGGTATCGCAGCCGGATACGGGCGAGCAGGCGCTGGAGATCGCCGAAGTCCTGGTGCGGAGCAGCGCCGTGGACGTCGTGGTGATCGACTCGGTGGCCGCCCTCGTCCCGCGGGCGGAGATCGAGGGCGAGATGGGCGCGTCGCACGTCGGCCTGCAGGCGCGGCTCATGTCGCAGGCGCTGCGGAAAGTGACGGGCGCCATCAACCGCTCGAAGACGGCCGTCGTCTTCACCAACCAGATCCGCGAGAAGATCGGCGTCATGTTCGGCAATCCGGAGACGCAGCCGGGCGGCCGGGCGCTGAAATTCTATGCGTCGTTGCGGCTCGACATCCGGCGAATCGCATCGATCAAGGACGGCAACGACCAGGTCGGCAACCGGACGCGGGTGAAGGTGGTGAAGAACAAGTGCGCGCCTCCGTTTAGGCAGGCGGAGTTCGACATCATGTTCGGCCAGGGGATTTCGCGGCCCGGCGAGCTGGTGGACCTGGCGGCGGAGCACGACATCATCAAGAAGTCGGGCGCCTGGTATTCCTACGGCGACCAGCGGATCGGTCAGGGCCGTGAGAACGCCAAGGTCTTCTTCGCGGAGAACGCCGACGTCGCCGACGAGATCGAGGCGAAGGTGCGCACCATCCTCGGGATCTCCGGCGCGAACCAGGGTCCGGAGGAAAACGGATCGGCCCCTGAGGAAAAGGACGAGTAAAGGACTCGATACAGCTTCATAAGTGAACGAGCCCAGAGAAGAGGAAGGGTTGGCCTCGGCCGTGACCGAGGAGGTTCAGCGCCGCGCCGTGGACGCGGCGCTGAACTTTTTGTCCTACCGCCAGCGCACCGGCCAGGAGGTCGAGCGGAAACTGCACGAACGGGGGTTCAGCGAGGAGACGATCGAGGCGGTCATGCGGCGACTCTCCGGCGTGGGCCTCGTCGACGATGAGGCGTTCGTCGGTGCCTTCGTCCGCGACCGCGTGAACCACCGCCCGATGGGCGTTCGGCGTATGGCCGACGAGCTGTACGTAAAGGGAATCGCCCGCGAGATATCGCTGCCCGCCATCGAGGAGATGCTGAAGGAAGAAGGAACCGACGAGCGGGCGATGGCGCGGCGCGTGGCCGAGCGCAAGGCAAAAGGACTCAAGGCCCGGCAGGAAGATCGATCGACGCAACGCCGGCGCTTGCGCGATCATCTGCTGCGGCGCGGCTTCGAGCCGCGGATCGCTCAGGAGGCCATCGACGACTGGCTGCCGCGGGGTTGAAGATAGGTAATCGGTAACCGGTAATCGGTGATCGGTAATGGAGATTTGTGATTTGGACGGTGACGGATGATGGGGGATCGGAAGACGGTGGTGCGGGATGGGCGGACGCGGCGCGCGCGGCCGGACGAGGCGAAGGTTCTTAGTGCTTTGGCGCTGCGCTCGAAGGGGCACTGGGGGTACGACCCGGATTTCTTGGAGGCGTGCCGGGGGGAGCTGACGCTGGCGCCGGACTATATAGAGAAGGCAGAAGTGTACGTGGTGGAGGAAGCGGGGCGTGTTCTGGGCTTCTACAGTTTGGTCAGGTGGAAGGCTGATGTGGAGCTCGATCATTTCTTCGTGGATCCTCCGGCGATCGGTAGGGGCACGGGTAGAACCCTGTGGGAAGATGCCGTGGCGAGGTCGGCGGCGCTGGGGTTCAGGCGCTTGATCATAGAGAGCGACCCGCACGCGGAAGGTTTCTATAGAAGACTCGGGGCGGAACGGATTGGGGAAGTGCCGTCGAAAGCGCGAGAAGGGCGTCTGTTGCCGCTGCTCGTGTATTCGCTGAACGATGGTCCAGGCTAGTCGGAGATCAAGCGATGACTTGCAGCCACTGCCAGGCCGCCGAGAAGATATTCTCCCGGAAGTACGTGGAGAAGGAGCTCAAGCGCTACCGGCGAAAGGGCCCCAGGAAGACGACGCGTCTGCTGATCGGTGCGCTGGTAGCCGAAGGGGCGGAAGGAGCGACGCTGCTGGATATCGGCGGCGGCTTTGGGACCATCCCGTACGAGCTGCTCGGCGCCGGCATCAGCCGGGCCACGATCTCGGAGACGGCGGCCGCCTACTTGGATGTGGCTCGGGAAGAATCGGAACGCCGTGGGCTTTCCGACCGAGTCGATGCCCGAGCGGGCGACTTCGTGGAGATGGCCGGGGAGTTGGAGCCGGCTGATGTCGTGACGCTCGATCGCGTGATTTGCTGCTACCCCGACATGGAATCTCTGGTCGGGCTCTCCGTCGGCAAGGCCGGGAGGCTGTACGGCGTGGTCTATCCTCGTGATGCGTGGTGGACAAGAATCGGCCACATGACCATCAACTTTGGCCTGTGGATCTTTCGCGAGCGGTTTCGGATCTTCGTCCATCCGCCGAAGAAAGTGGACGCGTTGGTGCGGGAGGCGGGATTCGAGCAGCGCTACAGAGAGACGACGCCCAACTGGCAGGTCGTGGTCTATGGACGTTCTCCCCTACGGCGGTGATAGCGGCAGGTCGGAGGTGTCCGCGATGGGTTCGCGTTTCGGTAGCGCGGGCGCGATTCGCTTGATGACCTTCTGCGCGTTGGCGCGATAAGCCGTCAGCTTTCCGCCATAGATGGCAAGCAGCCGCGGCGGTCCGTCCTTACGGTCGCTCAACAGGATGATCTCGCGCGAGCGGTGAAAGGCGTGTCCGGGGCCGGAGGGCAGGACGCGCAGGCCGGCGAAGGCGTCGAGAACGGCGCCGGCCCGGTCGGCCTCGTATCGCGGGAAGTAGCGGTTGAGGATTCGGATCAAGTAGCTCTTCTCGGAGCGAAGCGGTCGGGTCTCGTCCGGGTCGCCTCGAAAGCGGGTTTCCGTCGTTCCGACCATCGTGTTTCCCTTCCATGGCATCACGAAGATCGCGCGGCCGTCGCGTGGGCACTCCACGTAGTAGATGCCCCTCTCGACGCTGCCTTTGACGACGATATGGGAGCCCTGGATGAGATCCACTTCGCGCCGCGGCGGCGCCGGCTCGATTCGGTCCTGGATCCGATTGATCCACGGGCCGCCGGCGTTCACCAGGACGCGCGCCCGGCAGGTGCGCTCCGATCCATTCTGGCGGAAATCGATGACACAGCCGCCGTCGACCAGCCGGGCGCCAACGAGCTCGGCCGGCATCGCCAGCTCGGCGCCCAGCGCGAGCGCCGAGTTCATCACCGCCATCGTCAGTAGCCGGTCGTCGGTCTGGGCGTCGCAGTAACGGAAGACGGTTCTCAGGCCGTCGGTGGTCAGGCCGTCCAACTCGTTCCAGCGCGAGCGGGGGACTTTCTCGAAGCGTACCTGCCTGCGGAGCCGTCCCAGTACAGCGTAAAGGCTCAGACCCGCCCGAACCAGCAACGGTCCGCGCCGCGTCTTGGCGAAGATCGGGATGAAGAACGGCTTCAGCTTCACCAGGTCGGGCGCCAGCCGCAGCAGCAACGCTCGCTCGTCCAGGCTCTCGTGCACGAGTGAGAACTCGTAGCTCTCCAGATAACGCAGGCCGCCGTGGATCAGCTTGCTCGACTTGCTCGATGTGCCGGCGGCCAGGGCGTCCTTCTCGAGGAGCAGAACCGAGTGGCCGGCCGCGGCGACGGCCTGGGCGACGCCCACGCCGTTGATGCCGCCGCCCACCACGGCCACGTCGTAGGATTCGCTCATCCGATCATGTTCCCGGCGCCAGGCGCCGGTCGCCGAGCATCTCGCCGATCGCCATGGTCTCGATGAGCCGCGCGCCATGCGCGGCGAGGCCCAGGGCGAGCTCGGGGTCGACGATTTCGTAGAGCGCCCAATCCCACTTGCCGGACCACAACTCCGCCTCGTCCGGGATCATGCGGTAATTGCAGAAGAGATATTCCGGTTTCAGCCGTACAGCCGTTTCCCGCGCTTTCTCGCCCCATTCGGGCAACACCCACCCGATGCCCTTCGCCCCCTGTTCCCGGGCCAATCGAATCGCCTCGGGGTCGAACGAGATGACGGCGCAACGAGAGTGAGCCGGCTGGATGGCCTCCAGAACCGCCGTCACGACCGCCTCGGTGCCGAACTTCTTGATGCTTTCCACCTTGATCTCGACGAACGCCTTCACCTTCGAGTGCTTCTTAAGCAGCGCGACGGCCTCGGCCAATGTCGGAACGTGCACGTCGAAGAACTTGGGCCCAAAACGAGCCGTCTCGTTGACCCAGACGTCCTTCACCTGTTCCAGCGTCATGTCGAGGACACAGCGGTCCACCCTGGCGGTCCGCCACAGCTCCGCGTCGTGCATCAGAACGGGCACTCCATCCGCGGTGAGCTGCACGTCGAACTCCAGGTATCCCGCACCGACGTCGATGGCGGCCGCCAAGCTTTCCAGCGTGTTCTCCGGATAGCGAAACGCGTACCCCCGGTGAGCTATGAGCCTGGGGGGTTTTATTCTGACATGCGGGGGAATATTGATCGTGCGCATAATTAGAAATTCCATCGGAATATCGAACACCGCACACCGAACACCGCACACCGAGGGTGGCACGGCAATCCTTGATCACCAATCACAAATAGCCAACCCCTTGAAGGCTTGAGGATTCGGTCTTCGGGCTCAGTCATTCAACCTTGTAGTGCCACCTTCGTAAGGCGGTGTTCGGTGTGCGGTGTTCGATATTGATTTGTCCTTGCCTTATCTTTGTCCCTCCTGCGACGCTTCCTCCGGAAACAACGAACCCCGAACGAAGTTACCGGTATCGAGGTAAAGCCGCGCCGCCTCCTGCACGATCTCGACGGTCAGAGATTCGATCACGGCATCGTAGGTCAGGATATCCCGCGGATCGGCGCCGTGTCGGTCGTAGACGGACAGCTGGCCCAACCAGTAGCTGTTCTCGCGCAGGTCCGTTTCCAACTCGCGGCGCTGCATCTCCTTGACCTTGTCGATGTCCTCCTGGGTGGGTCCGACGGCCTTGAGGCTGTCGATCTCCTGGAAGACGACGTCCACTAGCTCGTCGAGGCGTTCGGGTGCGGTGCCGAACGTGATGTGGAACGAGTAGTTGGGATACGGGTCGCGGCTGGGCGAGCCGCTGACGCCAACGCCGTAGGTACCGCCCATGTCCTCGCGGAGGACTTCACGCAGCCTGATTCTCATCACGTTGGCCAGCGAGAGCATCGCGTGGCGGTTTGCGCGCGTGTAATCGAAAGGCCCGGTGAAGATAATATCCGTCTGGCTCTTGGGTTCGATTCCGGCGAACACGGTCTTTTCTACGACCCCGGTCGGTGGCCTGGCGCCGTTGTCGCGCCAGGTTTCGTCCCTCCCGATGGAGGGCAGGCCGCCGAGGTAGGTCAGCACCAACGGCTTGATGCTGTCCGGATCAAAGGCGCCGACGATGACGAAGGTGAAGTCGCTGGCGTCGGCGAAGCGGTCGCGGTAGAAGGCGAACGATTTATCCAGATCCATCTCGTTGAAGACCTCGACCGAGGGAGGCCGATAGCGGAAGCTGTTCTGGTACATCGTCACCTGGAGGGTGTCGCGGTAGACGGCGACCGGGTCGGAGCTGCGGTTCGCCAGGAATGCCTGGAGTCTCGTCTTGTATGACTGGAAGGCGTCTTCGTCGCGACGCGGGGCCGTGAAGTAGAGATAGGTCAACTGAAACAGGGTCTCGACATCGGTGGGTGATACGCCTCCCGAGAACCCCTCACCGAGTCCGGCAATGAACGGCGATACTCGGACCGCCTTTCCGGCCAGCACTTTCTGGAGGTCCACCAGGCTGAACGCGCCGGCGCCGCCCTGTGTGACCGCCGCCACGGCGGTGGAGGCGGCGATGTAGTTCTCATCGGAAGCCAGCGAAACGCCGCCTTGGCTCCAGGCACGAATCAAGATCTCGTCGTCCTTGAAGTCGGTGGGCTTGAGAAGGACGCGCACGCCGTTATCAAGTTCCCAGCGCAGCAGGCCGATCTCTTCGATCGCCTCCGTCTCGACGATGGCGCCGGCCTCCGGCATCACCGGGATCAATGGCGCGTCGGATACGCTATCTACGTAGGGCCTGATCTGCTCGGCGGCCACGGCCGCGAACACGGCGGAGAGCTCTGCCTCGTCGGGGATCTTCACGTCCTCCTTCTGCGGGCCGTTGACCATGATGACCCGGTTCTCATCAATGATCCATTGTGCCGCCAACCGATCGACGTCCTCGAGCCGGACCTCGGGAACGAACCGCTGATACAGCTCGAACTCGTAGGCGATGCCGGGGATCGGTTCAGCGAAGAGGAAGGCGCGAACGTACTCGGAGGCGTAGGCGGACGAGTTCGTCTTCTCGCGCTCGGCGTAGGCCTGCTCCATGGCGCGCAGCAGCTCGGCCTTCTCTCGCTCGAGCTCCGACTCGGTGAACCCGAACTGAGCGACGCGTTCGCCTTCGGTGAGCAGGGTCAGCAGGCCGCGCTCGATCCCGTTGTCCGCGACGCCGGCGGCCAGGATGTAGACCTCCTTGGCGCCGATGAAGCGGCCCTGGCCGGAGTAGGCGCCGAGGTAGGGCGGGTCGGCCTCTTGAGTCAGCTCGAACAGCCGCGTGTTGAGCATCTGGTTGTACAGCGACTCGACGATCGACTGCCGGTAGGCGCCGAGGGTTGTGTCATCGCGTAGCGCCTGTTTCCAGTACACGCCGACGGAAGAGACGGTCGCCTCCTCGTCGGTGGCGATGGCGTAAAGCGTTTCTTCGTGGTCGGGGACGGGATAGATCGGCCGCTCCCGCGGGTTGTCCGGCATGCGGATGTGAGCGAAGTGCTGCTCGATGTGCTCTTCTATCTCGGCCGCGTCGAAGTCACCCACGGCGACGATTGCCATCAGGTCGGGCCGGTACCATTCGCGGTAGAACCTGACGAGCGCGTCGTAGTCGAAGCTCTCGAGGATCTCGGGATTGCCGATGGGGATCCGCTCGGCGTAGCGGGAATCCTTGAACAGTATTGGGAATTGCTTGTCCTGCATGCGGGCCGCGGCGCCCTGGCCCAGCCGCCACTCCTCGATCACTACGCCGCGTTCCTTGTCGATCTCCTCGTGATCGAAGACCTGGCCGTGCGCCCAGTCTTCGAGGATCTGGAATGCCGTGGTGACCAGCTCGGCGCTGTCGGTGGGCACCGTCAACATGTACACGGTCTCGTCGAAGCTAGTGTAGGCGTTGAGGTCCGCCCCGAAGCGCATCCCGATGCGCTCCAGGTAGTCCACCAGCTGCTGCTTCTCGAAGTGCTCCGTCCCGTTGAAGGCCATGTGCTCCACGAAGTGGGCGAGACCGAGCTGGTCGTCGTCCTCGAGGACGGAGCCCGTGCTCACCACCAGGCGCAGCTCGGCCCGGTCGCGCGGCTCGCGGTTCTCTCGGATGAAGTAGCGCAGCCCGTTGGGCAGGGTCCCGGCCGTGACGGCGGGATCGACGGGCATCTGGCTTCCCAGGTCGGTGGATTGCTGGGCCGGCGCCGGGGTCGCGGACAGTATTGCGGCGATCGCCAGGACGGCTGCCGCTGAGACATGTCTCATGTCGCTTGCTCCTCGTGGGCGGGCCGGGCGGGCACCGCAAGAGTTGTGGACGCGACTACAGGCGGCATAATGGGAAGGATCGGGGGCGGTTGCCAGACCGGGCGAGCTTGAGAACGTCCCGGCGTTCGGTCATATTCCATCGACATCGAGAGTGACAACGACAACGACAACGATGACGAGCAGGAGTAGGAGTGGGGGCCGGGTGATGGCGGGGGTTGTGGCAGGCTGGATAGGTATGGGGTACTGATGAGATCTGCGGAAATCAGACAGCGGTTCATAGACTACTTCGTGCGGAACGGGCACACGCACGTGCCGTCGTCGTCGTTGGTGCCGGCGGACGATCCGACGCTGTTGTTCACCAACGCCGGGATGAACCAGTTCAAGGCGACGTTCCTGGGGCAGGAGACGCGGCCGTACAGGCGGGCGGCGTCGTCGCAGAAGTGCGTGCGTGCGGGCGGAAAGCACAACGACCTCGAGCAGGTGGGCGTGACGGCGCGGCACCACACGTTCTTCGAGATGCTGGGGAACTTCTCGTTTGGCGACTACTTCAAGCGCGAGGCGATCTGGTTTGGGCTGGAGTTCTGCACGGAGGACCTCGGGATGGAAAAGGACCGTATCTGGGCGACGGTCCACCACAGCGATGACGAGGCGTTCGACCTCTGGCAGGAAGTCGCCGGGCTGCCGCCAAACCGCATTCTGCGTTTCGGTGACAAGGACAACTTCTGGCAGATGGCCGATACGGGCCCTTGTGGGCCGTGCTCGGAGATCCACTACGACCAGCGGCCGAAAGACGCGAAGCAGGATCTGTCCGTTGAGGAGTTCGAGAGCCTGACGGAGGCGGGCGAGATCCTCGAGATCTGGAACCTGGTCTTCATGCAGTTCGACCGTGACGAAGCGGGCAACCTCGAGCCGCTGCCGAAGCCGTCCATCGACACGGGAGCGGGGCTGGAGCGATTCGCTGCCGCGCTGCAGGGGGTCGACTCGAACTTCCATACCGATCAGTTCATGCCGCTGATTCAGCGGGCCGAGGAGCTTGTCGAGCGGAAGTACGAGGCCTCGGAGCCCAGCGGAGTGTCGTTCCGGGTGCTGGCGGACCACGCGCGGGCCGTCGCCTTCTTGATAGCGGACGGGGTATTCCCGACCAACGAGGGACGCGGCTACGTGCTGAGACGGATCCTGCGGCGCGCCGGCCGGCACGCCTGGCTGCTGGGTTGCCGGGAACCGATGCTGTACGAGATCTGCGACCAGGTGATCTCGGAGATGGGAGACGTATTCCACGAACTGGGCGACCGTCGCGACCACATCATGCGAACCGCGTTCGGTGAAGAGGAGCGGTTCATGGCGACGATCGACGTAGGGATGCAGCGTCTCAACGAGCTGGCGGCGGGGAAGGGCGACACGATACCGGGTGACGAGGCCTTCAAGCTCTACGATACCTTCGGTTTTCCCCTCGATCTGACGGAGCTGATGGCCCGAGAACGCGGCTACCACGTCGATATGGAAGGCTTCGAGAAGGCGCTCGACCAGCAGCGTCGCCGATCGCGCGAGCAGCGCGACGAACAGCGGCGCCGCGGCGAGCTCGAGATGAAGTCATTCGACATCTCCACCGAGGACTGGGCCCGGTTCTCGGACGACGAGCAGGAGTGGGTGGGCTACGAGCAGCTCCTCGTCGATACAGACGTGCTGGCCATGCATCGAGAGAACGGACGGGTCGCGCTGGAGCTGCGCCGCAACCCGTTTTACGCCGAGGCGGGCGGCCAGGTCAGCGACGGAGGGTACGTCGAGGGCGACGGCTGGCGGATGGAAGTGGAAGACGTGGCTCGCTTCGACCACGGCGTGGTCATAGCCGGTCCCATCGAGGGCGAGTTCAAAGCGGGCCCGGTCCGCGCGGTGGTCGATGTGGTGCGCCGCGATACTCAGCGCAACCACACCGCTACGCACTTGTTGCACGCGTCGTTGCGCAAGGTGCTGGGCGATCACGTGACCCAGGCGGGCTCGCTGGTGGCGCCGGACCGCCTGCGGTTCGACTTCACGCACAGTGGCCCGATGACCGAGTCGGAGATCGAGGAGGTCGAGCGGCTGGTCAACGAGCAGGTCTGGGCGGACAGCCAGGTGACGAAGGATTTCCTACCGTACCGTGAGGCGATCGATCGAGGCGCCATGGCGCTGTTCGGCGAGAAGTACGGCGACACGGTGCGGGTGGTGGAGGTCCCCGGTTTCAGTCTGGAGCTGTGCGGGGGGTGCCACGTACGAACGACGGGCGAGATCGGGCTGTTCAAGATGGTGTCGGAGACGGGCTCGGCGGCGGGCGTGCGGCGGATCGAGGCGGTGACGGCCTCGCAGGCCTACGGTCGAGTGATGGACGAAGAACGGCTTCTGCGCGAGTTGGGCCGGACCCTGAAGGTCCCGCGGGACAACCTGTCGCAGCGGGTAGCGACGCTGGTGGCGGAGCAGCGGGAGCTGCGGGATCAGCTGCAGGGGGCGCTGAGCCATGCGGCAAGGGACCAGGTCGCGGAACTGATCGAAGCCGCGGAAGAGGTGAACGGCGCCAAGGTGGTGACGGGCACGATCGAGACGGCCGACTCTGAGTCGCTGAGGGCGTTCGGGGACCGGCTATGCGAGCGGCTCGGGACCGGTGTGGGGGTGGTGGCGGCGCGGATCGGCGACAGGCACGCGCTGCTGGCGGTGGTGACCGACGATCTGATCGGGAAGGGAATGCGCGCCGACACGGTGGTACGTGAGGTAGCGAAGCTGGCCGGCGGCAAAGGCGGCGGCCGGCCGCACATGGCGCAGGCGAGCATCGGTGAGCCGGAGCGGGCCGCGAAGGCGCTCCAACAGGTGTCGGAGATCGTTCGCCCGATGTTGGAGCAGGCAACGACATGAAGGCAGCCTGGCTGAAGGCGCGAATCGAAGAGTCGCCAGCGCCGCTGCGCGATCGCCTGGCGAAAGTGATCGCCGGACTCGACCCGCGGGTGGATCTGACCGAGGCTCTGCTGGACTCCGCGCGCGCGACCCTCGACGGCCTGTACGGCCAGCTGGAGGAACGCGAAGCGGCGTTCGACCTGTTGTTGGCCGATGGGCTGTTGACGCTTGCCTGCGAGGCGGCGGCCTATTCCGACCCGGAGATGGTGGCGGAGCGCTGCCGGGCGATGGGCCCGGAAGGCGAGCTCGGCCGCCTCGCGGAGCGATGGGTTGGGAGGAGCTGACGGACACCTCACATAGGAGCAGCCGGAAGGAAGCGAGTGGAGCGACGCCGGGACTGGTGGACCTCCATACCCACCTCATCCCGGGCGTCGATGACGGCGCGCCCGATCTGGAAAGCGCGCTGGAGACCATAGGAAGGCTCAGCGATGACGGGGTCACCGCGATCGCGGCGACACCTCACCTGAACGCGTCGAACCCAAACGCCAACCGTCGCGCTCGCGCCGACGAGGTGTGGCCGGAGCTGGTGGCCCGGGCGAAGCAGGCGTGTGCGGGCGTGGATCTCTACCGCGGTTTCGAGATCTCACTCGATACGCCCGATTTCGACCTGGCCGACGAAGGCCTCCGCTTGGCCGGCACCCGCTTCGCCCTCGTCGAATTCTATGCATTCACCGTCCCCGACCGGTCCGTGGAGGTTCTGGCGCGCGTCTGTGGGGCCGGCTACGTCCCGATCGTGGCGCACCCGGAACGCTACTGGGGTTACGATCGGGGCTACGGCGTCGTGGCGGAGTGGAGAGCGGTCGGCGCGTTGGTTCAGCTGAATAGTGGCAGCCTGCTCGGCGAGTCCGGCCACAACACCCGGCTGGTGGCGCACCGGTTCCTGAGCGATGGGCGCGTCGACATCATCGCCAGCGACAACCACGCGCGCCCGGATCGCTGTCCGTCGCTCAAGCAGGCATGGGACTACCTGGTCGATCGCGGGTTGGAGGAACAGGCGCGGCTGCTGCTCGCCACGAATCCCCGGCGTATCTTGCAGGACGAGTTTCCGCTGGCCGTAGGCCGGGTCGATACCCAACGCGGAGTTTTTGCGCGGCTGGCTCGGAGGCTAAAGGGGGCACGCTGATGAAGCGCGATCAGGCAGCAGACCGAACGAAGGCGGCGGACCACGCGCGGAGCGAGTTGCAGGCAACGGCCCGGCTGGCCACCTCCGTGGCCGAGACGCTGGCCGATCCGATCGCCGAGCTGGCGCTGGCCGTCGTCGAGAGCCTGCGCGCCGGTAACAAGTTGCTCTTCTGCGGGAACGGGGGCAGCGCGGCCGACGCCCAGCACCTGGCCGCCGAATACGTGATCCGCTACCGGCGGCAACGCGATTCGCTGCCCGCCATCGCGTTGACTACAGACACGTCCATCCTGACGGCGGGTGGGAACGATTTCGGTTTCGAGCAGATCTTCGCGCGCCAGGTCGAGGGACTCGCATCGCCCGGCGACATCCTTATCCTGCACTCGACGAGCGGTGAATCCGCCAACCTCGTGGAAGCGGCGCGCGTCGCCAGGCGACGGGCCGTGAAAACCGTGGGGTTGTTGGCCCGGGGCGGCGGCGCGCTGAAGAACGAGGTCGATTTGGCCATCGTCGTGCCGACTGACGAGACGGCCAGGGCCCAGGAGATGCACCTGGCCATCGGCCACGCTGTCGCCGAATGGGTGGACCGCTCGTGGGCGGACCAAACCGAGTAACGATTCGAGGGGCATAGATGGGCGAACGGCTTATCGATCTGAGCGGGAAGCGGGCAATCGTCACGGGTGGGTCGCGAGGCATTGGCCGGGCGGCGGCGATCATGCTGGCCCGCACCGGCGCGGATGTGGGAATCACCTACCGCACCCGCGAGGAAGAGGCCGCCGCCGTCGTCGAGATGATGAGGCGCGAGGGTGTTCGGGCCTGGGCGCTGGGCGCCGATCTCGGTGTCGAGGAGGAATCGAGGGCGCTGTTCGAGCGCTGCGATCAGGAGTTCGGCTGGCTGGACGTCTTTGTCGCCAACGCGGGGATCTGGCCGCCGGAGTACGTTCCGCTGGTCGAAATGTCGAACGAGCAGTGGGAAGAGATGATGAGGGTGAACCTCGATTCGGTCTTCTTCACTGTCCGTGAGGCGGCGCGCCGCATGGCGGACGGCGGCAAGATCATCATCGTGAGCTCCACGGCGGGACAGCGCGGCGAGGCGGGGCACAGCCACTATGCTGCCACGAAGGGCGCCGTCATTTCGTTCGTGAAGTCGCTGGCGGTCGAGCTCGCGCAACGCGACGTGCAGGTCAACGCCGTGGCGCCCGGCTGGGTGGACACCGACATGGCCACGCCGGCGCTGGAGGTTCCCGGCGGGCGCGAGCGAGTGCTCGACCAGATCCCGCTCGGCCGAATGGCGAGCGCCGACGACGTCGCCGGCCCGATCGTGTTCCTCTGCTCCAAGCTGTCGCGTCACGTGACCGGTGAGGTGCTCAACGTGAACGGCGGCAGCGTGCTGTGCGGCTGAAGTGGTAGACCGGAGCGCGGACCTCGACGCCCCCGATGCTGTCGTCCAGATCGTGCAGCGGCTAGAGGATCGCGGGTACGAGACCTGGGCCGTCGGCGGCGCCGTGCGCGACGCGCTGCTCGGCGGCTCGCGCTACGATTGGGACCTCGCGACCTCCGCGCATCCCGACGTCGTCCGCAAGTTGTTCAAGCCATCCTATCCGATCGGCATCCAGTTCGGGACCGTGGCCGTGCGTGGGATTGACGGCAACATCTACGAAGTGACGACCTTCCGCCGCGATATCGAGACCGACGGTCGCCACGCGGTTGTCGAGTATGCCGAAGAGCTAGATGAAGACCTGGCGCGGCGTGACTTCACGATCAACGCGATCGCCTATCACCCGCTGCGGAAAGAGCTACACGATCCGTATGCCGGCCAGGACGATCTGGATCAGCGGACCCTGCGCTGCGTCGGTGAACCGGCGCTGCGGTTCGCCGAGGACTACCTGCGTGTGGTTCGCGGGCTGCGGTTTGCCGGGCGCTACCAGCTGAGCATCGATGACGGCACCTGGAAGGCCCTGATCGAAGCCGTCCCCAACCTCACGCGTCTGTCGGGCGAGCGGATTCGGGAGGAATTGCTGAAAGTCTTGTCGGCGCGGTCCGCCGCGCCCGGCCTGGCCCTCTACCGTGAGTCGGGGGCGCTCGGCGTGGTGTATCCGGAGCTTAACGGCGTGGCCGACGAAGAGTGGGCTCGGATCCTCCGGGCGATCGACGGCATCGGCGAGCGGCGCACGGCTCTGCGGCTCGCCGAACTGTTCGGTCCGGCCGGCCCGCATATCGAGGAGATGATGACGCGGCTGCGCTTCTCGAATGCCGAGATACGCAAGGTAACGGCGCTGGCCAAAGCGCTGGCCGCGCCGCTCCCCGCCGCGGGCGATGTGGTCGGCGGGCGTCGCTGGTTGCGAGAGGTGGGGCGCGAACGAGCCGCCGACGTGCTGCGGCTCCAGTTTGCCGGCGCGCGGGCGCGCCGGGCACCTCCGATGGAGCGTACGGAGTTGGCGGTACAAGCGCGGGTCGTGCTGGACGTTTTGGGGAGCGGCGATCCGGTGGCGATCGGGGAGCTGGCGATCGATGGGAACGATCTGAAGACGCTGGGGCTGCAGCCCGGCCCGGAGTACAGTCGCATCCTCGAGAGCTGCCTAGATGCGGTGATCGACGACCCCGAACTCAACGATCGCGAGCGGTTGCTGGAGCACGTTCGCGAGCAGATGTGAGCCCCGTATGGGAGAAGAGCTGGACCTGTTTCCCGGCGCGGAGCCGGAGCGCCGGCCCGCCGGCGGCATAGCTGACGACAGCTCGCCCGCCGCGCCGCTTGCAACCCGCATGCGCCCGCACTCGCTGGAGGAATTCCTCGGGCAGGAACATCTCGTCGGCCCCGGTCGCATCCTCCGCGAGATGATCGAGCGTGACGAGTTGCAGTCGCTGATCTTCTGGGGACCTCCTGGCAGCGGCAAGACGACGCTCGCCCGCATCATCGCCGACCGTACGAACGCGGCGTTCGTATCGTTCAGCGCGGTGACCGAGGGCGTGCCACGGGTCCGGGCGATCATCGCGGAAGCGGGCGAGCGGCTGAGCGCCACCGGTCGGCGTACCATCCTATTCTGCGATGAGATCCACCGCTTCAACCGGGCGCAGCAGGACGCGTTCCTTCCTCACGTGGAGGCGGGCACCGTCATCCTGATCGGGGCGACGACGGAGAACCCCAGCTTCGAGGTGAACAGCGCGCTGCTGAGCCGGTCACGGGTTCTGGTCTTGGAGCCGCTCTCGGAGAGCGAGATCAGGATGATCGGCGAGCGGGCGCTTGCCGATACAGAGCGCGGCCTGGGCGGAACGGACACCGTGGCCGACGATGAAGCCCTCGACCTGCTGTCGCGGGTCGCCGACGGGGACGCGAGACGGGCGCTGTCGGCGATCGAGATCGCGGCTTCGATGGTGGGCGAGGGCGGCCGAATCACGGCGGGGATCGCGGCCGAAGCTCTGCAAAAACGCTTCGCCCACTACGACAAATCGGGGGAAGGGCACTACAACCTGATCTCGGCGTTGCACAAAGCGGTGAGGGGCTCCGATCCCGATGCAGCGCTCTACTGGCTGGCCCGGATGCTCGATGGCGGTGAGGATCCCCTCTACCTGGCCCGGCGCCTCGTGCGCATGGCCTCAGAGGACATCGGGCTTGCCGACCCGCGCGCCCTCTCTGTCACCGTCGCGGCCAAGGACGCCTATCATTTCTTGGGCTCGCCCGAGGGCGAGCTGGCGCTGGCCGAGGCGACCGTGTACCTGGCTACCGCTCCGAAGTCGAACCGGATCTACAAGGCTTTCGGAGCCGCATGGCGACTGGCGCGCGAGACGCCGGCCGAGCCTGTTCCGCTTCACATCCGGAACGCGCCGACGAACCTGATGAAGGATCTCGGCTACGGCGCCGGCTACCAGTACGATCACGATGAACCCGACGCCCTGGCGCCACAGGAGTACATGCCCGAATCGGTCGGCGCCCGGCGGTTCTACGAGCCATCCGGTCGCGGGTTCGAGAAGGAGGTGGCGAAGCGGCTCGAGTTCTGGATGGCGCGCCGTCGCCGCAAGCACCCCGAGGCCGAATAGGTGCGCGAATCGCCGCGGGCTGGGGACCAGATGTATATTTCTATGTAGTTGGAGGAACGTGACTTCACACACGAGTCGGGAGGCGGCAGGAGATAGCTAGCAAACTCATCGAAGTCGAATCGCCGCAGGAGCGGGCCGTCTTGCTGAGCGCGCCATTCCGAGGCGTGAGCCGGCAGGAGGCTCGGGACCACCTGGACGAGCTGTCGTCGCTGACCGACACGGCGGGAGCGGAGGTGGTCGCAACGGTCCAGCAGCAGATCGGTTCGCCACACCCGGCGTACTTCATCGGAACAGGCAAAGTCGAAGAACTGAGATCGATCGTCGCGGAGAGTGAAGCGAGCCTGGTCATCTTCGACGAGGACCTGTCCCCGGTGCAGGGCCAGAAGCTCGAGGGTTCGCTGGGCGTGCGGGTGATGGACCGGACCGAGCTGATCATCGACATCTTCGCGCTGCGGGCGCGGACCGCGGAAGCGAAGATGCAGACCGAGTTGGCACAGCTCGAATACCTGATGCCGCGGTTGAAGCGAATGTGGAGCCACCTTTCGCGTATCCGCGGCGGGATCGGGCTGAGAGGGCCCGGCGAAACGCAGCTCGAGTCCGACCGGCGAATGATCCGGCGCAAGATACGCGAATTGAAGCGACGCCTGGAGAAAGTAGCGCGTCAACGGGAGACGGAGCGGAAAGGCCGGGCGGGTGAGTTCCGCGTCGCCCTGGTCGGCTACACAAACGGGGGCAAGTCGTCGATTCTGGCGGCGTTGTCGGACTCGGACCTCTTTGTGGAGGATCGATTGTTTGCGACCCTGGACCCGGCGACGCGGAACGTCGAGCTCGGCGAAGGTTACCGCGCTCTCGTCACCGACACCGTCGGGTTCATCCGCAAGCTTCCGCACCACCTGGTCGCATCGTTTCGCGCCACTCTGGAAGAGGTCAACGAGGCCGACCTGCTGTGCTATGTGGTGGACGTGGCGCACCCGGGCTGGGAAGAACAACACGAGGTGGTCGAAAGCGTGCTGGTCGAGCTCGAGTTCAACCCAAGGCGGCGGCTCATCATCTTCAACAAGGTGGACCGGCTGACCCACGAGGAGGAATTGGCGATCGAGGAGCGAGCTTCAGCCTCCTTTGAGGGGGGGGCGCACGTGTTCAGCTCCACCGTGGAGCCCGAGGGGCTGGAGCCGCTGCGCGCGACGCTGCGAAGGATCATGCGGGAACAGTGGCCCACGGTGATTTTGACCGTTCCGGCCAGCGCCGGCGGCGTGCTGGCGGAGATTTACCGGGTCGGTGAGGTCCTCGGCCGCGAGGAGCACGACTCGAGCATCCAGGTGACGGCGCGGCTCCCGGCCGACGCGCTGGGCCGCCTCCGAGCGCGAGACGGCGTGGATGTCTTCGATGCGCCGGCGGCCTGACCGGTGACCTACGCCTACTGGATCGTTGGCCCGGGCCGGGTCGGGTTGTCGCTGGGCTCGCTGCTGGCGGCCACCGGAAGTGCCGGCGGGCTACTGTTCGTCGGTCGGCGCACAGAGACACCTGCTCACCCCGTTCTGGCGCGACCTGACGTCGGCTATGCGGGCGGCTACAGCGGTCCGCCGCCGGCACGAACCCGGTTGCTGCTCGCCGTGCCGGACGGCGCCATAGCCGAGGTCGCGGCCGAGATCGCCGGGCTCGGTGCGCCGGGCGACGGTTGCGTGGCGTTCCACTTGAGCGGAGCCCGGCCGGCCTCGTCACTGGAGCCGCTCGCCGAGCGCGGCTATGCGGTAGGCTCGCTCCACCCGCTGCAAGCGGTGGCCGATGCGGAGCAGGGTCCCGATCGCTTGCGCGGTGCGTTCTACACTTTCGAGGGTGACGCCGGTGCGCGGGAAGCGGCGGCGCAAATAGTGGAGGCGGCGGCGGGCACCTTGCTAGAGGTTCACCCGGAGGACAAAGCGCGCTATCATGCAGCGTGCGTGTTCGCCTCGAACTATGTTGTCAGCTGTGCGGGCGTGGCGACCCGCCTGTTGGCCGACGCCGTGGGCATCAGTCGGGAGGAAGCCGCTCGGGCCCTGCAGCCGCTGTGGAGCGGCGCCGTCGCCAACCTCGAGCGGCCCGGTCTGCCGCAGGCGCTCACGGGCCCCATCGCCCGCGGCGACATCGAGACGGTAAGAGACCACCTGGCAACGCTCGAGGGTGACACGCGCGAGTTGTACACCCGGCTCGGCCTGGCGGCTCTCGAGTTGAGTCGCCTGATGGGATTGGACGCCGGGCTGGCAGCGGCGATCGAGGCGGAGCTACGAGGCGCGAAAGGAACCGAGAAGCGATGAGGTTGTACATCAATCTCGATCACGTCGCGACGGTTCGTGAGGCACGGCGGACCGACGAACCCGATCCCGTCCGGGCGGCCGTCCTGGCCGAGCTCGGCGGCGCACAGGCCATCACCGTCCACCTGCGGGAGGACCGGCGACATATCAACGACCGGGACGTCAAGCTTCTGTTAGAGACGGTGCGCACGGGTGTCAACCTCGAGATGGCGGTGGACGAGGAGATGGTCGTCTTCGCGCTCGAGCACCGCCCGATGCAGGTAACGCTGGTGCCTGAGCGCCGCGAGGAGATCACGACCGAAGGCGGTCTCGATCTCGGAGATGGGGAGCGACGCGGGCGGGTTGGCGATGCGCTGGCACGGCTGAACGAAGCGGGGATTCGGACATCGCTGTTCATCGACCCCGTCGATGAGACGGTGAGGTCGTCGAAGGAGCTGGGCGCCGACGCGATCGAACTGCACACCGGCGAGTACGCGAACGCTTCGGAAGAGGGTAGGGAAGAGCAGTTGCAACGGCTGCGACGAGCGGCCACGTTGGGGCAGGAGTTGGGGCTCGCCGTGCATGCCGGGCACGGTCTGACGTACGAGAACGTGACGCCGGTGGCGGCCATTGCCGAAATCGAGGAGCTTAACATCGGACACTCAGTCGTCAGCCGGGCGGTCTTCGTAGGAATGGAGCGCGCCGTACGAGAGATGTTTCACCTGGTCATGGGTGCTGGGTTGGGGAGCTAGGGAGATGCCGCGGACGCTGCTGGAGTTTTTCGCTGACGAAGCGAACGAATACCTCGACAAGCTGGAACAGACGCTTGCGGGCCCGGGCGCGCCTGATGCCGACGAGCTGAGGCGATTGTCTCGAGCGTTGCGCGGCTCTGCCCGCATGGCGGACCAGGAGGCGATCGGGCGGGCTTCGGGTGCTCTGCAGACCGTGGCGACCGAGCTGACCACCGGTCGTCGCCACTGGGGCGCCGATCTCGGGAGCACGCTGCAGGGGGCGCTGGCCGAGATCAGGGAAATGGTCGGCGCCGTGGAATCGCCGCCGGCCGACCTGGGCCGGCGTGCTGAAGCGCTGGCGGAGCGACTGGGTGAGACGGCGCCGCCGGCGCCGCCGCCGAAAGACGACGACCGGTTCCGGCGCTATCTGGGGACGGAGCTTCGTGGGCTGGCCTCCGACATCGGGGACTCGCTGGGCGTGCTCGAGCGAGACCCGCGCAACCGCGAGCCTCTCAAGAAGCTGCTGCGGCGAATCCGTCCGTTGAGAGGGATCGAGGGCGTGGATGATATTCCGGGCGTCGGCTCGGCGGTCGCGGCGGTAGAGGAAGTGATCCTCAAGATCGCCGATACGAGCGCCACCGTCGGTCCCGGACACCTGGTCCTGTTCCGGCGAGCCCGGCAGGCGCTGGACGATGTCGCCACGGAGCTGATCCGTGGCGGAAGAGTCGAAACGGTGGACATCGGCAGCCTGGAGATCGAGGATCTGAAGGACCAGGTCCTCGAGACGGCGGCTCAGCGGGAAGTCACCTGGATCAGCGAGCTATTCGACGACGATGAGCCGGGTCCGTACTTAGTGGAATGCCCGATGGCCGAGCGCGGAGCCGGCTCTTGGGAAGCGTTCTTTGCCCTCGAAGCGACCGGGACTCTCGACACGATCGATCGGCTGCGGGCGGAGATGGCCCGCAGTCCCGAGACCGCCCGCAAGACGGGGCAGCGGCTGGTGTATACGTTCCGCCAACTGCGGGAAAGGGCGGTCACGTTCGGGCATGCCGACATGGGCCGCGTCGGACGCCGGTCCGGCGCGGCGGTGCGGGCCGCTCTCGATGGGCCGCCGTGGCGATTGCAGACGATTGCGATCGACCTGGCCGTCACGCTCGCGGCGCTGCGATCCTACCTCGAGGCGACGGAGGACGCAGATCGCAGCACGGCGCTGGAGCGCGCGGAGGGTTCCGTGGACGCGGCCACTCACCCGGCGCGAGAGCCGACGGTCGCGATCGACTCGCTCACTTACACGCCGCAAGACGCGCTGAGCCGGGCCAAAGAACTGTCGGACGAGGTCGGCGGGATACTGAATCTGGGTGAGCCGGACGTCGGTCAGGCTCGCGAGATGTTGCAAGAGGTACTCGATCTCATCGAGTACGCGATGAACGAGAGCGGCGCGGCAATATGAGGGGTCGCTGGCAGACGGCTATTGGCGTAGCCGTCAGCCTCCTGCTTCTTTATTGGGCTCTCCACGACGTCGCGCCGGCAGAGTTGTGGCGCCACATCCGGGCGGCGAACCTCTGGCTTCTCCTGCTCAGCATCGTTCTCCAGACGGCGGCGTTCCTGATCCGAGCAGCTCGCTGGAAGACCTTCCTCAAGCCGGCGCTGCCGAACCCCAGCTTCAGCGCCAGGTTTGCCAGCACCTGCATCGGTTTCATGGCCAACAACTTGCTGCCGGCGCGGGTCGGCGAATTCGCCCGGGCCTATGCATTCAGCAAGAGCCAGCCGATCAGCATCAGCGCCTCTTTCGGTTCTCTCGTCGTCGAGCGCCTGTTCGATGCCTTGACGCTCATCGTATTCCTGGCGGCCCCCCTCTTCCTGCCCGGCGTCAACTTGGCTCCGGGTTTCGGCGATCAGATCATCGGCAAGGTGTTCATCGTGCTGTTCGTCTTTGGTGGTGGGACGCTGGTATTGTTGAGCATGATCCTGAGGCCCGACCTGGCGATCCGTGTCTTCGAGGCCACGCTGGGGCGCCTCTTGCCGGGGGCGCTGACGGCGAAGATCGTCGACATCATCCATTCGTTTGTCGAGGGCCTCGGAGCGATGCGGAGCCCGGAGCTGGTCATCAAGGGCTTCGTCTGGTCGGTCTTTCACTGGTGCTGGGGTGCTCTGGCGTTGTACGTGGGCATGCTGGCGTTTGGCATCACGGCACCGGGCTACGTCGGCGCCATGTTCCTTCAAGGGGTAAACGCTTTCATGGTGTCGATCCCCTCGTCCCCCGGCTTCTTCGGTCTGTTCGAGGCGTCCGTTCGGTTGGGGCTGGCACCGTTCGGCGTTTCGCCGACTGAGGCCGGTAGCTTCGCCATCGCTTTCCACATCGGCGCGTTCATACCGGTGACGCTCATGGGCCTGTATTACGTCGGGCGCCTGGGCCTGTCCTGGGGCGAAGTCGGGCACAGCGAGGAGATCGTGGAGGAAAGCGCGTGAGCCGCAAGTGGCTGGAGTCGGAAGCACGGGCCAAGCTCAACCTCGTCCTGCGGATCTTCCCTCGCGGCACCGATGGCTACCACCCGCTGGAGACGGCCTTCTGCCGCATCGAGCTGGCGGATACGGTCCGACTGCGGCTGCGTGATGAGCCGGGCGTGTCGATAACCGTCAGCGGCGTCGCGGGCGCGCCTGAAGGGCCGGAGAATCTGGCGGCTAAAGCTGCGAGCCTGTTCATCGAGCGGGCCGGGATTGCGGCGGGCGTGCAGATCGAGCTGAAGAAGTCGGTGCCGTCGGGCTCGGGACTGGGTGGTGGATCGAGCGATGCGGCGGCGGTGCTCAGGTTGCTGGCCGGAGCGATCGACCGGCCGCCGGATCGAACGGCTCTGCTCGAGATGGCCAGAGAGTTGGGAGCCGACGTCTCGTTCTTCGTCGCCGATGCCCCCGTCGCTTTGGCCACCGGTCGCGGCGAACGCCTGGTGACAGTGGAGCCACTGGAAGCGCGACCCATGTTGCTCGTGCTCACCCCGATCGAAATCCCGACGGCGGATGCGTACGCGCAGTGGGACTCTGCCTGCGAGCACGGTTACATAGAGATGGCAGCCCCGGCGCCCGAACTCTCTCCCGATTCGCTCAAGAGTTGGGATGACGTCCGCGCTCTCGCCCGGAACGATTTCGAGCCGGTGATCTTGAGCGTCCACCCGGCCCTCGCGGCAATCAAGGACAGGTTGCAGGGGACACGCCCGTTCCTCGCGCTGCTTTCGGGCAGCGGTTCCGCTTTATTCGCGATCTACGAGGACGAGGCGCGGCGCGACGAGGCCGCTTCGATTCTGGGTAGCGAGTTGGAAGGCGTGCAGGTGATCAGCGTTTGCGGGCCTGTGTAAGGCTGCCCGTTCCCGATCCGTCCCACCCTTCAGATTGCACGAGTTGACCCTCTGGCGGAGGCAACAGCGCCAGGCCGCCGTCGGCCGCCTCGACATCGCTGCGACGCCAGAAGGCGAACGTGTTCGGCGCACACGAGACCACTGTCACCAGCGCTTCCGTACGTCTCTGGAAATCGGAGATGTCGGTGCGTGACAGGTAGCAGTTGCGCGCCAGGGCGTCGGGATTCGTGACGGCGAGGCTGATTCCGGGCGACGGATGATTGTGCCAGGTCCCCACGGATTTCCTGCCTGCCCGGCAGGCCGAGGCCTGAACGCGGCCCGTTTCCGATGTGAGGATATGCGGCATCCGGAAATCCGTCACGTAGAGATCGTCACCGCGCCACTCTCCCTCCAGGCACAGCACCAGCTCGGTGTCAAATTGCCCGAACAGCAACGCGATGTTGTCGGAGACTTTCGGCGTTAGAACAAGGCTCTTGAACTCGCCGTCAGCTCGCCCGATCGACCCGAACCCGGCCGGCCGGCCAACGGCAAGCGATGCCATGATTATGATCAACAACCACCCTGAACGCTTCACGATTCTGCCCCTTCGTATCCCTGACGTCCCTCGCTGCTTGAACGTGTTTCTTCCCGTCGTCCGTTCCGGTCGAAACGGCTATGTGGGCAAGGCACTACGCTGTGGGAAGGCCAGTGGGAGAGTTGGCAGGGCCGTTCTACTCTACACTCGAATCGCTCCAAAGTTCGCTTCGCCGCTGGCCTGCCCGCTCCCGCGGCCTTGATCTCGGCGGCCCGCTCGCAGAGATTGGGGTTGTTCACGCTGTCGCTGGCCCGTCGTCTAATGGCAAGACGCTGGACTTTGGATCCAGTAACGGTGGTTCGACCCCACCCGGGCCAATTCGCCTTCTTCACCTTGCCTGATCCCCCCTCTGTGTGCCATCCAACAACCGTCAACAGCCTTCCAAGGTGTGGGATTGCAGGTGCCGTACCAAACTGGTGAAAGCGCGCAAGTCTTTGCGTGGTGGGTGGTTATAGCTGGCAGGGCTTTCGTGATCGGGGGTGCGAGAGTACCGGCTGCTACCGCTCGGTAACCACTGACGTAACATGCCGGATTGCGGCCAGTGACCCCGTCTCTGGGCAGAATGGGGCCCTGGAGCTGGCCAAACGTGTGGTGATTGATTACGGGAGACGGGAGCGCCTATCTTGTAGCCGACAGGCCATCCTCGGCCCACAGCCCCACACACTTCTAGCCGCTGGTTGCCCATGTCCCGTCTCAAGCGGCTCATAAGCGAGATCCACCGCCGCTCCCTATGGCAGGTGCTGCTGATCTACGTCGGCGCGGCGTGGGCCTGCTTCGAGCTGATCGATACGGTGACGGACCGATTGGCCCTTCCGCCTTGGCTCCCCGGCCTGGCTATCGTGCTGTTCCTACTGGCGCTGCCGATAGTCGTGGCGACGGCGTTGATCCAGGACAGTGGACCCGCGACAACCGTCTCCGATCCGACTCTGATACCGGTAGAGGACGGCGGCTCCGAAGCCTCACGCAAGCAGCGATTGCTCACCTGGCGCAATGCAGGACTCAGCTTCATGGCCGCGCTGGCGGTCTGGGGTGTGGTGGCAACTGGGTGGCTCGTCTTTGGCAGCGAGGGCGGAACGCCGCCCGCTGGGGAGGAGCGCCCGTCCGTTGCCGTGCTACCCCTCGTCAACAGGAGCGGCCTTGAAGAGGACGAGTATTTTACTGACGGTATTCACGACGAGATCCTGACCCAACTCTCCAAGATCAGCGGGCTGAGCGTGAGGGCACGCACGTCCGTGATGGAGTACCGCGACAGTCCGAAGAACATCCGTCAAATCGGTGAGGAACTCAACGCTCGTTACCTCATGGAAGGAGGCGTGCAGCGAGCCGGAGAAACTGTACGGATCAACGTCCAGCTTGTCGATTCCGAAACCGACGAACATGTCTTTGCCGACACCTACGACCGGGGACTTTCGGTCCAGAACCTGTTGGCAGTCCAGCAGGAGTTAGCCCTGCGCATAGCGGATGCCCTAAGAGCAACCCTGACTCCGCAGGAACGCGATCAGATAGAGAGAGTGCCGACCGAGAACCTGGAGGCGTATGAAGCATATCTCACGGCACGGGACTACCGGCGGCGATGGAGGATGCGTGGTGAAAGCGAACGTATCGCGATCCAATCGTACGAGCAGGCGATGGCACTGGACCCGCAGTTCGCTCAGGCCTTTGCGGAATTATCCGCGTACCAAAGCACCATTTACTACCTCTTCGGCCGGGACACCGACCGCTTGGCACGGGCCAGGGCACTGGCTGATACAGCGTATAGCATTGATCCCGACCTGGCCGCGGTCCACGTAGCC
This sequence comes from Gemmatimonadota bacterium, assembly GCA_039588075.1. Lineage (GTDB taxonomy): Bacteria > Gemmatimonadota > Gemmatimonadetes > Palauibacterales > KS3-K002 > JBDHAL01. The sequence continues at coordinate 25,184 of JBDHAL010000015.1, forward strand.
CTGGGCACTCTGCATTACTATGGCGAAAAAGACTACGAGCGCGCTCTTGAGGAATTAGCTATCGCAGCGAACCTGGAACCCAATAACAGCGAAGTCTACCGCCGTATGGCGGCTGTACAACGACGTGCTGGCCGCTGGGAGGAGGCCCTTGCCAACGCGAAGAGGGCAGTAGAACTGAGCCCACGTGAGGTAGAAAGACTCGGAAGCCTAGGTACCACGTATCTCTACCTGCGCGACTACTCAGCGGCGATCCGCACGTTCGATCGTTCCATCGCACTCCGGCCTGACGAATACTACGCCTACTACTGGAAGACGTTGGCCATCCTGTTGCAGGGCGCCGATCGCCAGAAACTCTATGAGGCATATCAGCAGCCCCGACCGCGCACATGGCTCGGTGTCGTAAGTTTTCCTTGGAGGTACACACTGCGTGTACTGAACGAGTACGTTTCGGACACCGTATTGGTTCGGCAGCTTCCGGCTTCCAGTGATTCCCTTGACTACTTTCTGGCGAAAGCGACTCTATACAGCACAGTAGGCGAGAGTGGTCTGGCTAGAGCGCATTACGATTCCGCAC
>JBDHAL010000016.1:0-24158 GCA_039588075.1 Gemmatimonadota bacterium
GGATCTTGGCGATCACGGCCTGCGAGGTGGGGCCGGTGTGCGGAGGCTCGCCGGCCAGCATCTCGTAGGCGACGCAACCCAGCGAATAGACATCGCTCCGCTTGTCGATGCTCCGCTCGCCCGTCGCCTGCTCGGGACTCATATAGAAGGGCGTGCCCAGCGACAGTCCCGTCTCGGTCAGCCGGCTGCCGCCGGCGGCGCTCACCGCCAGGGCGATACCGAAGTCGGCGACCAGCGGCTGCCCGTCGTGCAGCAGGATGTTCTCGGGCTTGATGTCACGGTGGATGACGTCGTGGCGGTGCGCGTAGTCGAGTGCGCCGGCCACCGCCCGCGCGATGGCCACCGCGTTCTCCACCGGTAGCTGCCGCTCGCGCTCCAACCGCTCGTGCAGCGATTCCCCCTCCACCAACGGCATGACATAGAACAGCAACCCGTCCGCCTCGCCGGAATCGTAGAGCGGCAGGATGTGTGGGTGCTGCAGGTTGGCGGTGACCTTGATCTCGTTGAGGAAGCGCTCGGCTCCGATCACGGCGGCGAGCTCGGGCTTCAGGACCTTGAGAGCGACCTGGCGATCGTGCTTCAAGTCCCCGGCGAGATAGACGGTGGCCATGCCGCCGGCGCCGAGCTCGCGCTCGATCCGGTAGCGGTCGGCCAGGGCCGTCTGCAGTCGCTCGATGATCTCGGACATCTAGTCGGCGACTCCTTCGCCCGCCAATCGGTTCATCGAGCGCCGCGCCGTCTCCACCTGCAGTTGCAGGTGGGGGTCGGGATCCGCCCACAACTCGAGGAACCAGCCGTAGTAGCGGAGCGCGTCCTCGCGCTCGTCGCGCTGCTCGTGCAGCTGGGCCCGGCGCAGATAGCCCAGCGCCTCCAACCACGGCGAGTAGTAGAGCGAGCCGTAGATACCCAGCGCTTACAGCTCGTCGCCGGCCTCGACCAGGTTGGCCAGCACGAAGCGGTGCGCGTTGCGTTGTACGTTCCAGTTGCCGGGGATGAGCGTCAGGCCCTGTCGGATTTGTTCGATGGCGACGGCGCCGTCGTCACGGGCGGCGGCGATGTGACCGGAGTAAACCAGTGCGAGACCGCGGTAGGACCGGGCCCGTGCGGAGTCGCCGGCCGCATCCAGGCTGTCGGCGGCGCCCGCCAGCCAGTCGACCGCGGCCTGGGCTTCGGCGAAGCGGCCCTGTTGCGCGTAGAGCGTCGCCAGGTAGTTGGCGGTCTCCGGGTACGACTCGCGCGCCGCCAACTGCTCCTGCAAAGCGATCGCTTCGGGGTCGGCCAGCAGGCCGACCAGCCGTGCCATGGTCAACATGAAGAGCTCGTCCTCGCGGCCCTGGATTCGGTCGGCTTCACGATCGACCGCCAGCCAGTCGGCGATCCGACCGTGCCGCAGGTACTGGTGTCCGAGCTCCTCCAGCGCGACGGCCCGGGCGGGGGGCGGCATGCGCGGATCGGCCGCTGCCAGCTTGACCGCTTCCGTGTAAGACAGGCTGGAGCGGCCGGGCGGAACGGCGAAGCGGATCTGGCCGAATATTCTGAGGGCGAGGGTGTCGAGGGCCTGTGCGGCGCGGGCCGAGTCTTCCGCTGGCCCCAAGCGCAGCGCCCCGCCGATTCTCAAGCCCTGTGAGAACGGCGAGGTCGAATCGATGGCCAGGTAGCGCGCCGTCCATTCGCGTGCCGCTCCCAGGTCATCGCGAAGGAAGGTGCCCTGGATGAGATGAAAGAGCGACGGCGCGATGGTGGAGTCGATGGCGTAGGCCCGGGCCATGGCGTCGACCACCCGGTCCCGCGCGTAGCCGACCTGGTCGCCCAGGTGGTAGAGCGCTTCGCCGAACCCGTACCACGCCTCGTAGTCGTCGGGATAGCGCCGCGTCAGGTTCTCGTACAGCTCGATCACGTTCAGATCGCCGTCGATGTCCACCAGCTTGTGGCCGGTGATCAACAGGCTATCCCGGGCCGGCAGCCCGGCCGTGTGCCGCGCCGCCAACTCCGCGTTGCGGATGTGTTCCTCCTCGAACGCGCCCAGCGCCCAGCCGTAGGCGAACGACAAGCGGTGCGCCGCGATGGCAAAGGTCGTGTCCAGCTCCACCGCACGGCCGAACGCCTGCTGCGCTTCGGTGAAGCGGCTGCGCCGGAAGGCCTGCTCGCCTTCCAGGTAGGCTCGCAAAGCGGGGATCGACGTCGTCGTCACCGTGGACACGCGGACCTCGGGAACGTCGCCTTCCTGCCAGATCGACTTGAGCAGGTCGACCGTGAGCTGGTCGACCAGCGACGTCATCTCGGATTCGGGGCCTTCCACCGCCGCGGACGCGTCTTTCCGCAGCCAGCGGACGTTGAACAGTTCGGCGGCGACACGCACCTCGCCCGGGGCCGTGGTGATCACGCTCCCCAGGATCATGTTCCCCGCGCCCAGCTGCGTCGCCACGCCGGCCGCCTCCTCGGGCGTCGCGAGTGCGCTCGTCTCGCCGATCTCCTTGCCCCAGCGGATCAGCACCGCCCGCGGGTCCGAGGCGTGATAGGCGCCCGTCCCGTCCAACGCCGTGGACACCAGATCCACCAGGCCCTCGCCCCAAAACTCCACTCCCGAGCCTACCGGGTGGAAGGGCAGCACCGCCACCACATCGGGTTGCAGCTCGTGACCCCGGTTCCGCGACCAGACCAGCCCGGTACCGAGGCTGGCCAGCGCCGCGAAGGAGAAGACTCCTCCCAGGATCGCGCGCCGCCACGTGAACCACTTGCGTGAGGCGCTCCACGATGTAGACCCGCGGGCCAGCAATCGGGCGGCCGCCGACTCGTCTGCCTGGGCCAGACGTGCCTGGATGAGGGCCGTGCTGATGATGATTGGAAGCCCTAGCCCCAACAGCGTCAGCCCCGCCGGGAAGAACCACCCGGGCAGGGTGAAGTGTTGCGCCAGGATGTCGAGGGCCTGGATGACGAACCAGGAGGCCGCGAGGTAGACAACCAGCACGCGCACGAGGCGTGCGGATCGCAGCCGCTCCAGCATTCTGCTGGTACTGCGGTTGGGGCTCATTGGCTGGAAATATATCCCGAGGCCGGGGTTTAGCAAAAGTCATTATTAATAGCGGTTGGCGGCAGGCGGCTGGTGACGCGCCGCCGGCTCGTTGAAAGTCGCGCCTTGGCACGCCATACTTGTGCATAGCTCGAATACGGTCGCCGTGCGCTCCCGGGAGTGCCCGGCTCCAACTGCGGCGGGAGCCATGTCAGGCTTCAAGAAGCTCATAGTCGAGATCCACCGCCGATCGCTGTGGCAGGTCGCACTGATCTACGTTGGCGGAGCCTGGGCCTGCTTCGAGCTCATCGACACCGTCACCGACCGGATGGCCCTCCCCGGTTGGCTGCCCGTCTTCGCCATCATCTTGTTCCTGCTTGGCCTGCCGTTCGTGCTCGCCACCGCGTTCGTACGGGAGCGGATCCCTCCCGGCGAGGCGGTGCCCCACGAGCGTGCCTACGAGGCGGGCGAAGCGGAGCCGGCCGCCGGCCGGGCGCGGGGCGCCGAAGCGATGGCCGCGCGTCGCCGCCTGCTCACCTGGCGCAATCTCGGTTTCACCTTTGTCGGTGTCCTCGCGGTCTGGGGCGCCGTAGCCGCCGGCTGGCTCGCCCTGGGCGGCCGGGTAGAAATCGGGGACGAAGGTGTGGTTGCCGCCGTCGCTTCTCCCACTCGGGTCGCGGTACTTCCGTTCTCGGTGAGGGGGAGCGCGGAAGTAGCCTACCTGGGTGAGGGGATAGTGGACCTCCTGAGCACGGCGCTGGATGGCGCCGGCGAGCTACGTGTCGTCGATCCCTACGCGCTGATGAAGTTCTTGACACAGGAACCGAACGCTCCGTTTGACCCGGAGACCGGCGACGCCGTTGCGGGCCGGTTCGGCGCCGGGCGCTACGTGTTGGGGAGCATAGTGGAGGCGGGCGGCCGCATCCAGGTCAACGCGTCGCTCTACGCGGCCGACGGCCGGCTCGAGATCTCGGCCGACGAGATCGCTGAGGATGAAAGTCAGGTCTTCGATCTGGTCAGCCGTGTCGCCAGACAGCTGCTTGCCGGCGGGATGGGTGGCCCGACCCCGCGACTCACACAGGTCGCGGCGGCGACCACCAATTCGTTGCCCGCGCTCAAAGCCTACCTCGAGGGCGAAGCCGAGCTGCGGGCGGCGCGCTTCAGCGCGGCGGTCGCCGCGTACCAGAGGGCTATCGAGGCCGATAGCTCGTTCGCACTAGCCTGGTATCGCCTCGCCATCGCTTCGCTTTTCTCGCCGGTACCGGGTGGAGTGAGCACGAGGCAGGCAGCGAGCGAGGCGGTACGTTTCAGCGGGCGGCTGTCGCAACGCGACCGGGAACGGCTCGCCATAATGTCGGACTTCCTGAACGGTAGCGCCGTTGACGGGGAGGGCCGTGCTCGGGCTATCCTCCGTTCGTATCCGGAGGACATGGAGGCGTGGTACCTGCTGGGTGAGTTTCTTTTCCACTTTGGCGGGCGGCAGGGTCGTTCCATCGCTGAAGCCAGCGAAGCTTTCCAGCGGGCTCTTCGGTTAGATCCCGGCCATTACCAGACGCTCGTGCACCTCTCCTGGGTCCAGTCGATCGAGGGGCGCTACGCCGACGTCGAGGTTCTGCTCGAGCGCCTGGTCGAGGTCGAGCGCGAAAGCGAGATCCCGTTGTTCAGCCGACCGATCCTCGCGTTCCTGAGAGAAGGCCGGCCGGCGGTGAGCGCACTTCTCCCCGAGCTGCGGAAGCAGAGCGCGTTCAATCTGTCGTTCGGGTCTTTCCGACTGGCGCTGCTCCTGGATGGTCTTCCGGCGGCCGTGGAGGTTGCCGGTCTGCTTACCGATCCGTCACGGTCAGCCGCCCAACACGCGTCGGGTTACAGGCGGCAGGCTAACTTGGAATTGGCGCAGGGTCGCCTGCATGCAGCGGATGAGATCCTGGCCCGCTGGGAGGCGGTCGGCACGGCAACTCGATTCGAGACTCCCCTCGAGGTTCGCGCCGCCATGTGGGCCGGCTCTTTCCTGCCCGTGCAGCCCGGTGAGCTCGAGCGGTTGCGCGAAGAGCTGGCCGGCCTCGATTACGATACCGTTTTTGCTCCTCTGACGCGGCCCTACTTGCTGGGTCTGGTAAGCGTTCGCCTCGGCAGACACGCGGAAGCACTTCGCTACGCCCGTGAGCTGGAGAATCACGCGGCGCCTAGAGGCGGCGCCGGAGCGTCTCGTGAGGAGGGGATGGCCCGTTACTTCGCTTCGGCCGTGCTGGCGCAGGTAGCCTTCGAGGAGGGTGACCCGCAAGAAGCGCTTCGCCTTCTGGAAGAAGCGCTACCGGAGGAGTCGTGGGCGACGAGGCCGAGTTCTTTGTTGCTGTCTGAGGGCCACGAGCGCTATCTGAGGGCTCGTGCCCTCGAAGCGCTTGACCGTCATGAAGAGGCGCTCAACTGGTACGCCTCGCTTGGCTGGACTCACGCGGAACAGTTGTTCGTCGCTCCCGCACTCCTCCGTAGCGCCGAGATTTACGAACGGCTCGGCGAGGCCGACAACGCCGCCGCGCACTACGGGCGCTTCATCGCACGTTGGCGCGATTGCGATGCCGAACTGAGGCCGTCAGTCGACAGGGCCCAGGAGGCTCTGGTCCGGCTCTCCAATCCCGGCTGAGGTAGGGCGGACCGTTTTCTGGACGCCTTACGATCCCGCCTCGTCCTCCGCCTGGCGCGCCCATCTGATCGCTTCCGCCACTTCGTTGGGAGTGATCCCACGTTCGCTGAAATGCGCCGCGATCCGGTCGGCCAACCCGTCAAAGTCCTCCGTCGGGGACACCGGCGCCCGCGTCACCTCGATCCGCTCTTCGTTCACCTTGAACACCAGGTAGTCGCCCGCCGCCAGGGCGAAGCGGTCGCGGACGTCCTTCGGGATCGTCACCTGTCCTTTGGAGGTCACCTTTGCCGCGTATCTCATGTTAACCACATCACAGTATTGTCAGTTTAGAAGGCCGAGGAGGCCATCTGCAAGGATTCCTTACTTCCTTACAATAAGACCCTGCGCCCACTTACGCAAGGCCCGCGCTTGAGGCCATGTGGGTTCGAACCCCACCGGGGGCACGCCTCAGCTAAAACTTGACGGGCTTGTAACGGAAAAGCCCGGAGGTCCTGCCTCCGGGCTTGGCGTTTGCAGTGACGCTTTGCCTCACGGCGATGCGCGGCCGTCCGCCCCCAGACCCAACTCGACATCGGGCCGAGGCGGATCCAGGTACCGTGCCAGGAATCCGTAGATCACTTTGCGGACGTTCCAAGCCTCGGGACCATCGAGACGGTCGAAGCTGTGGCCGCCGGGCAAATCGTAGATCTCGTACTCGAAGTCTTTGCCGGCGGCCGTCAGCGCCTGGACCAGGTGCTCGACTTCGATGACGTTGACGTCCTCGTCGGAGACGTTGCCGTGGATGCGAACGGGGCGGGTGAGCTTGTCGACGTTCCACACGGGCGAGCGTCGCTTGTACTCCTCCAGTTTCTCGCCCGGCGTGGCTCCGATGTGATACTCTACATCATATAGAGACTGGTAGCCCGGGCCGAGGTAGCCCATGCGCTGCACCAGGTCGGAGACGGGGACGCCGGCGAATCCGGCGGCGTAGCTGTCCGGGTGGTCGAACAGGCTGTGCAGAGCGATGAGGCCGCCGTGGCTCCATCCGATGATGCCGACCTTTCCGGCATCGACGCGCGGGTGGTTGTCGACGACCCAGTCGCGTGCGGCGAGCGCGTCGTCGACTTCGCGGCCGCCGTAATCGATGGCCTGGTACATTCCGCGGCCGTAGCCCGTCGAGCCGCGGTAGTCGGGCGCCACGACGATGTAACCCTGGGCCAGCAGCTCGCGGACGATGCGGCTGTAGTAGGTGGTGAAGTCGCTATGCACGCCGCCGTGCGGAAGAACCAGAAGCGGCAACTTCCGGCCACCGAAATCATCGCGTGGCGTGAAGACGTAGGTGTAGAACTTGAATGGATTACCCGGGCCGCTGGGCGGTGGGTCGGGCTCGTTGGCCAGCGGTGGTCCGAAGATGCGGACCTTCTCGACGACGGCCAGGTCGCCGACGCGCTGGAACCAGAGCACGTCGTCGATGAGCTTCTCGAGCACGTCGAGCCGGTGGTCCAGGCCCTCGTGTTCGCCGATCAGTTCCTCGGCCCGTTCGGCGGCCAGTTCGGCCGGTGTCTGGGCCCGGGCCGGCGTCCCGTGCGCCAGCGCTCCCAATACCGCCAGGCCCGTTATTATACGTAGCAGATGCATCATTCCCTCCGTCAGTCAGCAGCGTGCCGCGACGGTTGGGGCTGCCGACAAGGTCTGACGTCGAGCGGTGACAGGCAAGGGAACATCAACCGGCGGCTCGGGGTCGAACGAACCGTGAGAGTTCCCCAGAATCCACTGCGGTTGCTTCGGCCCGCGACGTTCGGTCTGGCGCTGTCGTGTGTCATGCCCGGCACGCTCGCGGCTCAGCGCGCCGTGGACGTTCAGCTCGGCAACTGGTCGGTGTCCGGCCCCGATCCCACGCTTTATTCGGCAAGTCTCTGGCGAAAACTCACCGGGCCCGTCGGCTTCAACATTCGCGGACTCGCCTTGATCGACGATGGACCTCTCGATGCGTCGCTGTTTGGCGCCGGTCCCGAGGTCACCCTGTTCCGAGGGTCGGAGGGACTGTCTCCCTATGCAGTAGGCGGCCTGAGCCTGGCCGTGCGGTCCGCTGGCTCCGCCGACGTCGCGGTGCTGTGGAACGCGGGCCTGGGGCTCGAGGCGAACCCCAACTCCTGGTTCGGGCTGGCGCTGGAGGTGAGCCGCTACGTGGAGGACAACGGCTTCCGCGGGTTCTGGGACCTGAGAGATGACGATCGAAAGGGCTGGATGGTCAGCGCCCGGATCTCGTATCGCTGGGGCGGAGGCGCGCCGGGCGGAGGTGGTTCGGGAACGAGCGCGCCTGTCTACTCGTCGTCGGGCCCGGCGGAACCTCTCAGCGAGGCCGGCGCGATGCTGGCGTACGACATCGTGGACACTGCCATCGGTGTGATGGGCGAGCCATACAAGTGGGGAGGAACGAGCACCGACGAAGGTTTCGATTGTTCGGGCCTCGTGTACTACGCTTACGCGGCCCACGGTGTGACTGTCCCGCGGGTGAGCCGGGAGCAGGCCGGTGCCGGTCGTTCGGTGCCCCGCGATGTAGCGAAGCTGTTACCCGGCGACATCCTCGTCTTCGCCAGCAACGGTAGCGTGAACCACGTCGGCCTCTACGTGGGGAACGGCCGCTTCATCCACGCGACGTCGTCCGGCGGCGTCAAAGTCAGCGAGTTGGAAACGGCCGACCCCTACAACCGCTGGTGGGTCGAGCGTTGGGTGGGCGCCCGGCGCGTTCTGAGGTAAGCAACACCCGGCACTAACATGAAAAAACTTCAGTCTTCCGCGGATGCCGACGGCTAATCAGCGCCGATCAGATCCATTCTCTCCGAAATTCCAAGTCTGCGAACCACAGACAGATAAGCGTTTGAGCCGTACTCCCGCACACCGGTGACACTGCGACTGGTCTTGAGCTTGCATCCACCTGGAGCGCTTTCCCAGCACGAACCAGAGAACTGGAGGGTCCCGCCATGAGAACCGCCATCGCGCTGTGCGCTGCAGTGGCGATCCTTGTCGTAGTTGGCTGTGGCGACGAGTCGGTCACCGGGCCAGAAGGCGCGCTGCAGACCTTCGATCCCGTTAGCGACTTCACCGTAGATCCCGACGGCGGAAGCTGTCCTGACGTCTACTGGGAGACGGTGGAGACGTTGGACAACGGCGTCACCGTGACCTGGACGTCGGCGTTCGGAGGCTTCGACTACGGGCTCGGCAGCGGGTACGGCGCCGCCGCCATGTGGTCGGTCGACCTCGGCTCGGCGACGTTCGTCAGCTTCGCTCCGCGTAAGAAAGGAAAGAATACTTGGACGCCCAAAGGTAAGGTTCCGGTTAACGGTGTCTTGTCCGCCGGAACGGCCGGAGCCGGCAGCGTGCCTCTCACCGTGAGCATGTCGCCCATGCACCAGGGCAACGACGATGTCGACGGCGACGGAGTCGATGACTGGATCGGGCAAATAGGGAACGGCCACTTCTGGCTGATCATCGACGTCGACGACGGCGCCGGCAACGTCGAGCAGGTGAAGCTCGGCGTCAACTTCCACCTCGAGGACCCCGACGACGGGTCCGGCGACCGCTGCCCGACGGGCTAGCGCAACCGAGTCTCGCTCGACTCTAAGACGAAGGAGGTTAACATGCGAGTAACTCGAGCGTGGTCAGTGGGCCTGGTGTTGTTGTTGGCCGCGATGGCACCTCAACAGATCGACGAGAGGCCCAACGGGCCGCACTACAACCTCAATATCATAGGAGTGCCCAAGTCGAAGACGGCGTCCATGACTGGTAACAGCGGTCACCGCATCTTCGTTGAACTCGGGAGAAAGGGCGAGTCGGTTCGCTCGCGCATCTCGCTCCTGCAGAGCACCGAAGGCGTCTTCCGTGTACTGGATGCCAATGGAACCGACGGTGGCGCCATCTTCCAGCTTCCCGAGCCCGGTACGTACACGGTCTGGGCGCGACCCGGTGGAAAGCCGGGCGGCTCGGCCAGGATGACGACCTGCGTCGACGACCCGGACTACGATGATCTCATCTGCTCGACACAGAGCGTCATCGCGATTCGCGAAAGGGGACGCCGCAAGTTCGAAAACGTGACCGAGGAGCTTACGACCATCCAGCTAGTGGACGGGAGCGAGCCGGCGCTCGCCTGCGGCTCGACGTCTGTGAGTCTCTTCGACCCTTGCCTGGAAGACTATCTATGGGCGTACGACAACAGCGGGTTGAAGCTGCTGCAGCTGCGCTTCTACTACATGGATTGACCGCAGACCTGACGCATTGACCCCGCCCGAGGGCGGTGGCGTGGCCGCCACGCGCCGCCCTCTTTGACGTAGTCACCCTGCGATGTCGAGCTGTGCCAGCGCCGGCACGCAGATGAAGCCGCGGTCTACCTCCACCTCCATAGCCCGGGCGCCGGCTTCCTCACCCTCCAGGTTGTAGACCATGCGGGTGGTCACGGCCCGAATGATGTGCTCGTTCACGGAGACTTCCCAGTGCGGGTACGCCATGGCCGCCATCTTCTCGCGGATCGGCTCGTACAGAGGTTCGTATTTGGATACGTCTTCCCGGAAGCGCTCCGTAGTCGGGTTCACGAACGAGTGGCCAAACTCGTGAAGGGCGATGTGCCTCAAGTTGTCCGCGGTACCGAAGACAGGGTAACCGTCCACCGCGCCTCTTGGGCCGGCGATGTTGTACAGATCGTACGAGCCGTCAGATCGCTGCACGCTCGGCCCAAAGCCGCCCGGGTGGTAGAGCGGCGCCAGGACGATGTGGTAGCTGTTCTGACGCATCCCGAAATAGCTCTCGATCGTGGCGACGTAGTCTTCACCGCCTGTGGTCCGCTCGGTCTGAGTCAGGATCTCGGCGATCGCTGGCGCCTGACCGTCGTACCAGTTGATGAAATCCGATTCGCGCGCGAACTCGCGAAGCGCCTGCAGGAACTCGTTCATCCGTTCCGGTCCTCCGGCGCTGGCCACTAGTTCGTCGGTGAACAGTGCCTGCGGCTCGAGTTCCGGTGGGTACGACAAATACAGCATCGTTGTGGGCGGCCGGTCGAACGCGAAGCCCCGGGAGCTCAACGTATCGAAGAGAGCGACCGCCGCGTGATCCCGGTACGGCTCGAAGTAAGCCTCCATGTCGCTCTTGTAGTCGAACTCGTGTCGCGTGAGCAGGCCGAAGCGGTCGCCGTAGCCGCTCAGCATCTGCACGCCGGGGCTGGCTGTTCTTAGAGAGGGACTATGTAGTCTAGGGCTTCAGGATATCTCGGCAAGAGTTTAGAGATGAGCGGTTAGCTTTTCCTCAAGCCGCGACCAATACTGTTCACAGTAGTCGCAAGCGCATTCAACGTCCCCCGAGGCAAGCCGCCGACAGCTACGAGTGCCGTTATTTGAGGCGATCCCCTGCCGGATCGATGCGTTCAGCTTGGCCAGCACTCCCGCTGAGATCGTTGCGAGCAGGGCCATTCTACGACCGTGTACCGTTGTGATTTCGGTCTCGCGATCTGCGTCTGGCTCGGCAGAATGCCGTTCCCGTTGTTGCTCCACCGCTGCAGATGGCGGGCCCGGATCGACCAAAAAGCTATGGCGTGCGCGGTGCATCCTGTGATTCCTCTGATTCTGCGGCCATGGAGGGGCATGGTCGACATTTTCCTACCACCCTCCACCAGTGCAACATGCGTGCCTGCGCGTGTTCGAGCAGGGATACTAAGCGTCCGCCCCGTTGCAACCCTATCTTCCCCCTAAGTGTCTAAGTGAAAGAACCTATGGGGGGACTATGGATCTACTGAAGGGGACACTGGACGTCATGGTGCTGAAGGCGCTCTCCTGGGGGCCGACGCACGGCTATGCGGTGACCCGATGGATCAAGGGCCGGACCGAGGGGGCACTCGAGGTGGAAGACGCGGCGCTGTACCAGGCGCTGCACCGTATGGAGCGGCGCGGCTGGGTGGAAGCGGAGTGGGGGCTGTCGGAGAACAACCGGAAGGCGAAGTACTACCGGCTGACGCGCGAAGGGCGGAGGCAGATGAAGAGCGAGGTGAGTTCGATTCAGCGGTATACGGAGGCGATGTGGAAGGTGCTGCTGGCGGAGAGAAGGTAACCGGTAACCGGTGACCGGTAACGGCGCTGGCGTCAGTGGCCTGCAAGAATTGGAGATTGGCTGATGAAGGAACGACTGCCCGAGGGTGTCCGGCGTGCGCTGCGGATGCGGCGTGGGTTGAACGAGCAGGTTTCGGATGAGGTGGATGAGGAGATTCTGTTTCATCTGGAGTCGCGGATAGAGGAACTGGTGAGCGAGGGGCTGGCTCGTGAGGAGGCGGAGAAACGAGCGGTGGAGGAGTTCGGTGATCTGGGGCGGGCGAAGTACGCGTTGCTGTACGAGTCGGCGCGGACGGAGCGGCGGATCCGTTGGCGCGAGTGGGTGGACGATCTCGCGCAGGATGTTCGTTACGGTTGGCGGAAGCTTTGGGCGCAGCCGGGTTTTGCGGCGGTGGCGATCTTGACGCTGGCTTTGGGAGTCGGCGCCAACACGGCGATCTTCAGCGTGGTTCACGCGGTGCTGTTGCGGCCGCTGCCCTACGCGGCGGCGGAGCGCTTGGTGCAGGTGTGGGAGACGGCGCCGGACGGAGACGACCACAACGTGGTCTCCAGCGGCAACTACCTGGACTGGCGCGAGCGGGCGACATCGTTCGAGGAGCTGGGCGCCTACGGCTGGACCTTCGGCGTGGGGATGGTGGGGGACGACGGTGAGCCCGTGCACGTGACGGGCACGACGATGACGCCCAGCGTGTTCCGCATACTCGGTGTGAGCGCGATGCACGGTCGGACGTTCACTCCGGAGGAGGGCGTGACCGGCGACGTGGTCATATTGAGCCACGGTCTCTGGCAGCGCCGGTTCGGTGGTGCCTCGGACGTGATCGGGCGAACGCTGTCGGTGGACGACACTCCGCTCACCATCGTCGGCGTGATGCCGCCGCGCTTCGACTTCCCGAGTCCGAACATCGACTTCTGGCTGCCGCGACAATTCGACGAGGAGGCGCGACAGTCTCGCAGGGGGCACCAATGGCGGGTCATCGGCCGACTGGATGACGGCGTGCCGCTGGAGCGGGCGCAGGCGGAGATGGACGCGGTCGCGGCGAGCCTGGCGGAGGACTACCCGCAGTTCATGCAGGGTTGGGGCGTCAACGTTCTACCGTTCAGGGCCGACCTGGTGAGCGACGTGCGCCCGCTGCTGATGGTGCTTTTGGGCGTTGTCGTTGTCGTGCTGCTCATCGCGTGTGCGAATCTCGCCAACCTGCTGCTGGCCCGGGCGATGGCGCGGGAGAGGGAAGTCGCCGTTCGTGGGGCGATCGGCGCGGGGCGCGGCCGGTTGGTGCGGCAGTTCCTGACCGAGAGCCTGATGCTCGCCGTAATGGGCGGCGGCCTCGGGTTGGCCGTGATCACGGGCGGGCTCGATGCCCTGGTCGCGCTGGCACCGGCCGACATCCCTCTTCTCGACGACACGCGAATCGACCCCGTCGTGATGGGCTTCGCCGCGACTGCCACGCTGTTGGCGACCCTGTTGTTCGGACTGCTACCGGCGCTCAGGGTGACGGCGGTGGACCTGGGGGCATCGCTGCGCTCCTCGCATGAGCGCGCCGGCGGCCTGCGTCATGCAAAGCTGCGCTCGGGCCTGCTCATTGCGGAGGTAGCGTTGTCGGTGGTGCTGTTGGTCGGCGCAGGTTTGTTAGTGCGGAGCTTCATGCGACTGCAAGCGCTCGATCTCGGGTTCCGGGCCGAGAACCTTCTCACCATGTCCATCGATGTGCCGAGGTCGCGCTACTCGGGTACGCAGCAACACGTCGACTTCTATAACCAACTATTGGAGCGCGCCGAGGCGCTGCCGGGCGTGATCTCTGTGGCAGGCACCGCGGAGCCGCCCCTCATGGGCTACAACATGACATTCAGCTTCGCCATCGAGGGCCGGCCCAGCGGCGACCCCGACGGCCCCGAGGACCCGGTGTCGCTGCGCTCGATGACGCCCGGCTTCTTCCGAACGATGGGAATCCCGCTGCTGAGCGGCCGGGTCATCGATACGGGCGACCGAGCGGGCGCGCCCGCGGTCATCGTGATAAACGAAGCGCTGGCTCGGCGCCACTGGCCGGGTGAGAACCCGGTGGGCCAGCGCATCAGCTTTGTGGGCCCGGAAGGACCCGACTGGTGGGAGATCATCGGAGTGGTCGGCGCCACCCGGCACAGCGGCGCCGACCGCCCGGCCGACCCGGCGCTCTACATCGCCCACGCGCAAAAGACCTGGGACTGGATGTCGTGGATGACCATCGTAGCACGGACCGACGGCGCGCCGCTGGCCCTGGCGCCGGCGTTCCGCGAAGCGCTGCGCCAGATCGACGACCGTTTGCCCATCGAGCGCCTGTCCACGATGAACGAGCTCTACGCCGATAGCAACGCGCGCCGTCGATTCGCCGCTACTTTGTTCGGCGGCTTCGCGGCGCTGGCCCTGGTGCTCGGCGTCATCGGCATCTACGGCGTGCTCTCATACTCCGTCGCCCGGCGCACCCGCGACATCGGCGTGCGGATCGCTCTCGGCGCCCGCCGCTCGTCGGTGGCCGCCGCCGTCGTCCGCCAGGGCCTGACCCTAGCCGTGGCCGGCGTGGTCATCGGCTTGGCCGCCGCCTATGTACTCACTCGCTTCCTGGAGAGCCTGGTCTTCGGCATAACGACCACGGACACCGTAACTTTCGTCGCCGTCCCGATCCTGCTCACCGCCGTCGCCGCCCTGGCCGCGTACCTGCCGGCGCGCCGAGCGACACGGGTCGATCCGGTGCAAGCGCTGAGGGCAGAGTGAAAGGATGGTAATCGGTAACCGGTGACCGGTAACCGGTAACGGCGGGGAGTCGACAGCGGTTGGCCCGACCTCCCCCGCGCTGAACCTACCTGAATGTCGCAGCACTGTGTTATCTTAAACCTTGGTGAATTGGCCCCTAAGCTGGCTCTACCGCGAAATCTCCCCCGTCGCTCGAGCGGCACCGAACCAGGATAAACCGCCATGAGCACACGCACCGGCCCGAGGATCGTCCTCGACTTCCTGTTGGTCAGCGTCGTCTTCGTCATCGCCGTGCTGCTCATCTATCAGGGGATCGCGATGGTCATCTCAGGGGAAGATCTGCCAGAGCTCGCCGCACGTACCGCTGACGATACCCGGGCAGACCAGGATTCCGCGGCAGGCCTGCGGATCAGGCTCAGCGAAGGCGCCGCGCGGCCCGATGTGGAGGCCCTGCCGAGGCCCGAAACGGAGACGCTATCCGACCAGCAGGTCGAGCGACTGCTCGAGACGCTGCCGCCGCTTCCGGCAGCCGACGACATCGCCCGGACGGTCGCGCTGACGGACGAGATCCGGCCGCCGCTGCTGACCGGGGCCACGGTGGAGGCGGAGTTTCCGCCCGCGGAAGAACTGGCGCCGCCGGAGCAGCCGGAGGCCGGCCCGCTGGAGGTCGTGCGGTTCGCGCCGGAGGGCAGGGTGGAGCGTGCTCGGGAGCTGAGCATCACGTTCAACCAGCCGATGGTGCCGGTGACCTCCCACGAGGAGCTCGCCGCCCGGGACGTACCGGCGACGCTCACTCCGCAGCCAAACGGCCGCTGGCGTTGGGTGGGGACGCGGACCCTCCTCTTCGAGGTGGATGAGGGCTTTCCCATGGCGACGGAATACTCGGTGGAGATCCCGTCCGGCGTTCGTTCCGGCGCCGGGGTCGAGCTGGCCGAGCCGATTCGCTGGACTTTCATGACGCCGCCGCCCGAGCTGCTCAACCACCATCCCTCAGAAGGAAGGCCCTACGACCGGCGACCCGTCATGTTCGCCGAGTTCGATCAGCGCATAGATCCGGATGAACTGATGGCGCACATATCTGTGCAGGCACCCGGTCAGGGACGGATCCGAGTTCGCCGTGCGACGCCAAGCGAGATCGAGGCGGACGAACAGGTGAAAGCCCTCGTCGCGCGCGCGCGAGATGACCGCTGGGTCGCCTTTCGCGCTTCGCAGCCGCTACCGCGCAATTCAGGAATCGACGTCGTTGTCGACTCCGGCACACCATCGGCCGAGGGACCGATCACCACCGATTCAGCCCAGATTTTCGATTTCCGCACTTACGGCCCTCTGCGGTTGGCGCGGCAGCAGTGCGGCTACGGCCGCTGCCTGCCGGGCACGCCGTTGCGGATCGAGTTCACCAATCCGCTGGACGAAGGCGCGATCGATCCTTCGCTAGTGAGCGTCGAGCCGGAGCTGGCCAACCTTCGGGTCGTCGCATCACAGAATTGGCTGACCATCGCCGGCCGTACGCAACCCCGTACGGACTACCGGGTCACCGTCGGCGCCGACCTGCGTGACATCTTTGGGCAGACGCTGGAAGAACCCGCCGAGGTGACGTTCAGCATCGAATCATTCCCGAAGTCGCTCACCTCCCGGGCAGGAGACATGGTGGTTCTCGACCCCGCCAGCCCACGCGAGTTGGTGGTGAAGAGCGTCAACCACCGGGCGCTGGCGGTTCGGCTTTACAGCGTCGAGCCGAGACACTGGTCGACGTTCGGGCAACGCAATCGCTATCGCGATGAGGGACCGTACGATCCACCGGGCGCTTTCGTCCATGGTGAAGAGATCGTCATCGATGCCGGGCCGGACGAAATCAGCGAGACGCGGATCGATCTCACTCCCGCTCTCGTCGATGGCCTCGGCCAGGTGATCGCTGTCATCGAGCCGACGGAGCAATCAGAGGATCGCTGGCAGCGCCAGGAGATCATCACGTGGGTACAGGTCACGCGTATTGGGCTGAGCTCGATCCGCAGCGCCGGTGAGCTGATCGCTTGGGTCACCGCCCTCGACGGCGCCGCGCCGATCCAGGGAGTCGAACTGAGCATTGCCGGCGGCCAGCTCAGGAGGACGACTGACGCCGACGGGCTAGCCACGCTGTCGGTGCCGGCTAACGTCGAGGAGAGCAAGTTGGTCCTCGTCGCGCAGCTTGGTAACGATGTCGCCTTGCTACCCTCCGCCGGTTGGGGTACGAGTGTCTTCCGCGACAGGCTTGCCTGGTACGTGTTCACCGACCGGCCTCTCTACCGGCCGGGCGAGGAGGTGCATTTCAAAGGTTGGGTGCGCCAGATCGAGAGCGGCCCGCGCGGCGACATGAAGCTTCCGGACCGGATGTCTCGTATCCGTTGGTCCGCAAGCGACGAGTGGGTGAACGTGGTCGCCGAAGGAGTGACGGCACCCAACGACCTTTACGGTTTTGACGGCTCCTTTACGCTGCCCGAGGATGTCACCCTCGGTTCGGTTTCCATCAGTTTCGATGCTCCCGGCATACGCGGGTTGGACAGCAGCGGGGGCTACCACCAGATCCAGGTTCAGGAGTACCGCCGCCCTGAGTACGAGGTATCGGTAGAGCACGACGGCGGCCCGCACGTCGTGGGCGGTGCGGCGCTGGTCACGGCGAAGGCGGCCTACTTCGCCGGCGGCGGTTTGCCGGAGAGCGAAGTCAGCTGGCTGGTCGAATCGCGAACCGCTTTCTTCCGGCCGCCGAACTGGGACGAGTTTGCCTTTGGCCAAGCCCCGCGTTGGCCGTGGGCCTACGACCAGCAGGTTGGTCACGTCACCGAGTTCGAGGGGCGCACCGACGTCGACGGCGAGCACATCCTGCGCGTCGACCTGCTCGAGGCGGAGCCGCCGGTCGCCATGTCGTTGGAAGCCACCGCCACGATACAGGATGTGAACCGCCAGACGTGGACCGAGTCCACGAGCCTGTTGGTGCATCCGTCGGACCTCTACGTCGGCCTCAAGAGCGGCCGCCGTTTCGTTCGCGCCGGCGAGCCGCTGGTCATCGAGGCGATCGTCGTGACGCGCGACGGCGAGGCCGTTGAAGATCGCGAGGTCGAGTTGCGCGCCGCCCGCACCGAGTGGAGCTGGCGGCGCGGGGAGTGGCGCCGTGAAGAGCTCGATGCGCAAGACTGCCGCGTGACATCGCGAGCCGAGCTGGTGCGCTGCGAGTTCGACACGCCGCGCGGCGGCGCCTACCTGGTCACCGCGACTGTAACAGATGGCGAAGGCAGAGCCAGCCTCACCGAGTTGTTGGTCTGGGCGTCCGGCGGCCGCGGTCGCTGGCGACGTGGAGAGCCCATCGAGCTCATCGCCGATCGAGACGAGTACCGCCCCGGCGACACGGCGGAGATCCTCATTCAGTCGCCGTTCGCCGCCGCCGAAGCCGTGGTAAACCTTCGGCGTGAAGGCGTGTTCGATGTCCAGACCTTCCGCATCGATGGCCCGACTCACGTGCTGCGCGTCCCGATCCTCGAGGAGTACACGCCGAACGTTCACGTGCATGTCGATCTCATCGCCGCCAGGGCAGAGGAGGGTGGGTTGTCGCCGGACCCGAATCAACGTGCTTCCGGCAGCCTCAACCTCTCGATACCGCCGTACGCTCGCACGCTGCAGCTGGCCGCGGCGCCGCGGAGCGACGAGCTGAAGCCCGGCGGAGAAACGACCGTCGACATCGAGTTGCTCGACGCGGGCGGCGGCCCGGTAGCCGATGCGGACGTAGCGGTCGCCGTCGTCGACGAGGCCGTGCTCGCCCTGCTGCCCCAGGAGTTGCAGAACCCTGTGGAGGTGTTCCACCCCCAGCGCAGCGCAGGAGCGGCGGAGCATCAACTGCGCGACAACGTACTCTTGGGCCCGCGCATCGATACGACGGCTGTCGGAGCGGGGGGTATCGACGGCACAATCCGAGACGGTGAGTCCGGCGCGCCACTCGCCGGCGTGGAGGTCTACCTGGCGGGCACGGATCACCGGGTTCTCACCGGTGCCGATGGTCGCTTCATCATCGAGAACGTTCAGCCCGGAATCTATACCGCGGTCGCCGAGCTCATGGGCTACGGTTCCGGCGAGGACCGGATTCCTATCGAGGCCGGCGCCAGCTACGAGATCGACTTCGTTCTCGAGCCGGAGATGTACGGCAGAGCGGGGATGCGTTCCGTGTTGTTCGAGGAGGACGCCGAGCTGGCGGCACCGATGGCGGCCATGGCGCCGGGAGAAGGCGAGGAGGCCGGCGGCGCGCAACCCGGCATCCGTCTGCGGGCCGACTTCGCCGCGATCGCCGTGTTCGTCGGCTCCGCGCGTACGGATGTTCGAGGCCGCGTCGAGATTCCGGTCCGCGTTCCCGACAACCTCACCCGCTACCGGGTTATCGCCGTGGCGGCGGGCGGCGCGAAGCAGTTCGGCAAGGGCGAGTCGACCATCACGGCTGCATTGCCGCTCATGGCGCGGCCGTCGGCGCCCCGCTTCCTCAACTTCGGCGACCAATTCGAGTTGCCCATCGTCGTGCAGAATCGCGGCGCCGAAGCCATGACCGTCGACGTCGCGGTGCGTGCCGCCAACCTCCGCTTCACTGAGGGGCAGGGCCTTCGCGTGGACGTCCCCGGTGGGGATCGCGTGGAAGTGCGATTCCCGGCCACGACCCTGCAACCCGGGGCGGTCGCCGTGCAGGTCGCGGCCGTCGCCGGTAGCGACGCCGACGCGGCGCAGATCGGGCTGCCGGTATGGACGCCGGCGACCACGGAAGCTTTCGCTACTTACGGCGAGTTGGATGAAGGCGCGGCTGCCATACAGGTCGCCGCGCCGGGCGATGTGATCGAGGAGTACGGCGGCCTGGAGGTCACGACTTCGTCCACCGCTTTACAGGCGCTCACCGATGCGTTGCTCTATCTAGCAGCGTACCCATTCGAGTGCTCCGAGCAGCTCGCCTCGCGCATCATCGCGATTGCGGCGCTGCGCGACGTGCTGACCGCGTTCGAGGCGGAAGGGTTGCCGGAGCCTGAAGCGCTGGTCGCCGCCGTCGATCGAGATGTCGAGCGCCTCCAATCGATGCAGAATCGCGACGGTGGCTTCTCGTTCTGGGGCGACCCGCGCGAAGATTCATGGCCTTACGTGAGCGTCCATGTGATGCACGCGCTGTATCGTGCGGAGCAGAAGGGCTTCGAGGTGCCAGGGCAACTGGTCGGCCCGGGGCGCAACTACCTCATGAGCATCGAGCGGCGGTTCCCATCCTTCTACTCCAAGGAGGCGCGCCGCGCGATCAGAGCCTACGCCCTCTACACGTTGAACTTGATGGGCGAGTTCAGAGCGGATGAAGCGCGGGCGGTCATAGACGACGGCGGAATCGACACGCTTCCCATCGAGGCGGCGGGCTGGCTGCTGGCCGTGTTGGCGGATCGTCCCGAGTTCGAGGGCGATGTCGCCGCGATCCGTCGCTACCTGGCCAACCGCGTCAGCGAGACGGCCGCGACCGCCCAGTTCACCGCCGGCTACGGCGACGGAGACTACCTGCTGCTCTTTTCCAGTCGCCGGGCCGACGCCGTCATATTGGACGCGCTGATCGGCGATCAGCCGGACAACGATGTCATCACCAAGCTGGTGCGCGGGCTGCTCGCCCATAGGACCCGCGGCCGCTGGCTCAACACGCAAGAGAACGCCTTCGTCCTCCTCGCCCTCGACCGCTACTTCAGCACGTATGAGAAGGCCACGCCCGACTTCGCCGCCCGCGTCTGGCTGGGCGACGACTACGCCGGCGGCCACGAGTTCCGCGGCCGCACAACCGAGCGCCACCAGGTCGATGTCCCGATGAATTGGCTTAGCGAGCGCGGCGGAGAGGAGACGCTGATTCTCGGGAAGGACGGGCCCGGCCGCCTCTACTACCGCGTCGGTATGCGCTACGCGCCGGCGGACCTCAAGCTGGATGCCGCCGAGCACGGCTTCAGCGTCGAAAGAACCTACCAAGCGCTGGACGACCCCGACGACGTGAGACGCGAAGAGGACGGCACCTGGGTCATCAAAGCCGGCGCCCGCATCCGGGTTAAGCTCAGCATGGCGGCGCCGGTGCGCCGCTATCACGTGGCCCTGGTCGACCCGTTGCCCGCCGGGCTCGAAGCGCTCAACCCGGAACTGGCCGGGCAGGAGACCCGTGTCGTCCGCGACGATGATTATGACCAGGGCTACGACGATTACTACGGCGGCTGGCGCCCCTGGTGGCGTTGGTACGAGCACCAGAACATGCGCGACGAGCGTGTCGAGGTGTTCACCAGCCTGCTCTGGCCCGGCGTCCACAGCTTTTCGTACCTGGCCCGTGCTACGACGCCCGGGACGTTCGTGGTGCCGCCCCCGAAGGCGGAGGAGATGTATTTTCCCGAGACGTTCGGGCGTGGGGCGAGTGATCGGGTGGTGGTAACTAGTAACCGGTAACCGGTGACCGGTAACCGGTAACTGCAGTTTTCGAGGGGGCTTCGCCAGAGTTGACGCTGCGATGCTTCTAGGAAGTGACAGCGTATGGTATTTGAGCCGCGCTATGGGATGACGCCGCGTATGGTGCGGCAGATTGTGGCGATCGAGAAGACCTGTGGGTTTTTGAAGGCCGTGCGATTGCGGGATGACTGGATCGCAAAGTTGCGGAAGGAGATCCAGGTCGAGGACGCATTGGCGAGTGTGCAGATCGAGGGGAGTTCTCTCACGCTGAAGCGGGCGTTCGAGTTGGCCGAGGATCTGAGCGATGACGCCGAGGGCGAGCTGCGGGATTCGGAGCGTGAGTTCCTCAACTATCTGAGAACGTTTGAAGCCATCGACGGATTTCGTGACGAGCGAGACGCCGTGTTGACGAAGGGGGACCTGCTAAACGTTCATCAGAGCATCGTAAGGGGTGTGCGGGGCAGTCTTCGGATGCCGGGGGAGTTCCGGCGCGAGGATGTAGAGGTAGGCGACGTCGTGAATGGCGAGAAGACGGTGCACCACGAGCCGCTGGCCTGGCATGAGGTGGAAGATGAGGTTCGGGGATTGCTCGAGTGGGTCGAGTGCGGCAAGGCCAAGGGCTCCGCTGACACGGCCGACACGTGGATCCATCCAACCATCGTCGCCGGCATCGCCCAGCACCGTCTCGCGTGGATTCACCCATTTGTGGACGGCAATGGCCGTACCGCCCGGATGTTCACGACGCTGATCCTGTATCAGCGTGGCTACGACTTCAAGTACCTCTTCAACCTCAGCCAGTACTACAACTCGAACCGGAACAAGTACTACGAAGCCCTGCGCACCGCGGACCAGGCCGGCGACTACACCGCTTGGCTGGAGTACTTCCTCGGCGGCCTCTCGATGCAGATGGTGAAGATCGAGAAGCGGGCCATAGAGTGCGCATCCGGCGTCGAAACCACAGGGTCCACCCCGCCGTAGTTATCCATAGTCTCACCCCATCTCCTCGTGGCGAGAGCGCCCTAGCAACCCAATCGCCCTGTACTGCTGTCTAACTGAGCGGCACCGTACGTAGCGGTTCTCATACATTGACCGGGAGCTTTGCCATGCTCGCGTCCGTGGTCTCCGATCTGCGCTACGCACTGCGTTCACTCGCGCGGCGTCCCCTGTTCTCCCTCATACTGGTCTCGATCCTCGGCATCGGCCTGGGCGCCAACGCGGCGATGTTTAGCGTTGTCGACTCGGTGCTGCTGGAGCCGCTGCCGTACCCGGAGGCGGACCGGCTGGTCTGGATGTGGAGCATGACGCCGACCGGCAACGTGAATACCGTGGCGGCCGAGGACTACATCGACTATCGGGAGCGCAACACGACGCTCGCGAACCTGGCCGCCTACTCGACGTGGCCGGAACAATACGTCACAACGGGTGGAGATGAGCCGGAAGTGCTGGTGGGCGCGGCGGCATCGTGGAACCTGTTCCGTACGCTGGGTGTGGAGCCGGCGATCGGTCGCGGCTTCTTACCCGAGGATGAAGAGCCGGCATCGGGCAACCCGGTGGTGCTGGGTCACGGCGTCTGGCAGCGTCGCTTCGGCGGCGATCCGGAGATCCTGGGGCAGATGGTGTACCTGGAGGGCGATGCCTACGAGGTGGTTGGCGTCATGCCGGCGAGCTTCGGGTTCCCGTCGTGGGCCGAGCTTTGGCGGCCGATGCGGATGAACGAGGGGCTGGCCCAGGGCCGCGGCAACAACAACTTCCTCTCGTTGGGCCGACTGAAGGCTGGGGTAACGATCGAGCAGGCGGACGCCGAGCTGGTGACCATCGCCGCCGGGATAGCCGAGGAGTTTCCCGAGGACAAGCTGAACTGGTCCGTTTCGCTCGTACCCCTGGATGACATCGTGATCGGCGGAGTGCGCGGCGTGCTCTGGATCCTGCTTGGCGCTGTCGGCCTGGTCCTGCTGATCGCCTGCGCCAACGTGGCGGCGCTGCTGCTCGCCCGGGCCGCCGGCCGCCAGGGCGAAGTGGCCGTGAGGGTGGCGCTGGGCGCGTCCCAGGGACGGGTCGCCCGGCAGATGCTGACGGAGAGCGTGGTCACCGCCCTCTTCGGCGGCGCCCTCGGACTGGCCCTGGCCTTTGGCGCGCTGAAGGCGCTGGCGAGCCTGGGCGGCGGCTCGTTGCCGCGGCTGTCATATATAGAGATGGACGCCACGGCGCTCATCTTCACCTTATTCGCCGCGTTGGCCACGGGCTTCCTCTTCGGACTGGCTCCGGCGATTCGAGCCCCGCGGCTCGAGCTCGTCGATGCGCTGAAAGAGGGTCACCGCGGGATGCGCGGCGCCGGTGGACTCAGATTGCAGAATGGGCTGGTCATCGGGCAGGTGGCGCTCTCCCTCGTCCTGCTCGTCGGCTCGGGTCTATTAATAAGGAGCTTCCTGCGGATTCAGCAGCAGGAATTGGGTTTCCAGCCGCGGGGCGTGCTCACCGCCGAGCTTCGCCTGCCGCAGGTGGCTTATGGAGAGGACCGTCACCCCAACCTGTTCTACGATGCGGCGCTGGAGCGGGTGAGGGCGCTTCCGGGCGTCGAAGAAGCCGGCGTCATAACGAGGCTGCCGGTGGTCGGCGGCTTCGGGCCGTACAACTGGGTGCACGCCGACGGCCAGCCGCCGGCGACCCAGGCCGACCGGCAGACGGCGGTGCGGCGCGTCGCGTCGCCGGGCTATTTCCAAGCGATGGGCATTCCGCTGCTCCGCGGCCGGACGATTCAGAGGAGCGACGTCACCGACGCGCCGAATGTCGCGGTCATCAGCCGCACGATGGCCGACGAGTTCTTCCCCGGCGAGGATCCCATCGGCCGGTCGATCGTCTTTCCGTTTGACCCGCCCCTCTATTTCGAGATCGTCGGCGTGGTCGGCGACGTACGGCTGGGGTCGCTGCAGTTCGACACCCGGCCGACCATCTACTGGGCGCTGTCGCAGCGTGCGCGGCTGACGACCAGGCTCGTCGTCCGCACGGCGGGCGACCCGTCGGCATTGGCGCCAACGCTTCGTGCGGCGATCCGCGAGGTCGACCCGAACGTCCCCGTCATGGATCTCTACCCGATGAGCGCCATCGTCTCGTCGTCGCTGGCCCAGAACAGATTCCGCACCTTGCTGTTGGGCGCCTTCGCCGGCGTCGCCATGCTGCTCGCCGCGCTCGGCCTCTACGGCGTGCTCGCCCAGCTGGTCGGCCGTCGCACCCACGAGCTAGGCGTTCGCATCGCGCTCGGCG
>JBDHAL010000017.1:0-23297 GCA_039588075.1 Gemmatimonadota bacterium
ACCCCAGAGCTCGCCGAAGCGGGTCATCCCGACCCCAACGATTGCAACCTCACGCATGGGTTCTCTCCTCGCCGATTCGCGGCTCGTTTACGGCTTGCATGGACCGCGTAGACTAGTCGTTGACGATGATCTTTTCCCGGAGCTTCGCGTACTCACCGTAGGTCAGGTAGTGGCGCGCTCCGTTCAGCATCGAGCTGACAGTGGGAGCCAGGTCGCGGACCTCGGGCAAACGCTTCGTCGCCTTCAGCACGAACGAGTCGCTGCCGGCGCCCGATCCGAACGAAGTGATCAGGATCAGATCGTCGGGCTCTGCCACGTCGAGTACCGCGGCCAGTCCCGTCGGCGACGAGCCCGAGTAGGTATTGCCCATCGTTGGGACCAACCAGCCCGTTTCCAATTGCTCCTTCTTGAAGCCCAGCGTCTTGCCCGCCGTCATCGGGAACTTGCCGTTCGGCATATGGAAGACGACGTAGGCGAAGTCCGCCGGCTTCAGCCCCGTCTTGTCCAGGATGCCGCGGCTGGCCGACAGAACGTGCTTGAAGTACGCCGGCTCGCCGGTGAAGCGGCCCCCGTGACGCGGATAGAACTCGCCTTCACGACGCCAGAAATCCGCCGTGTCCGTCGTGTAGCTGTAGGTGTCGATCACCTCGGCCAGCAGGTTGTCCTTTCCGAAGATGAAGGCGGCCCCGCCCGCCGACGCCGAGAATTCCAGCGCATCGTCCGGCGCGCCCTGAGAGGTGTCGGCGCCGATACCCATCGCGTACTCGACCCGGCCCGCCTCCACCAGGCCCAGCGACACGAACATCGCCTCCGTGCCCGCCTTGCACGCGAACTCGAAATCGGCGACGTGAACTTCGGGGCCGATCGCCAGGGCCTCCAGCACCACCGTCCCGCTCGGCTTCACCGCGTACGGGTGCGACTCCGACCCGATGTACAGCGCGCCGATCTTCGAAGGATCGATCCCCGCGCGATCGATCGCCGACAGGCCCGCCGCTACGGAGATCGTTATCGTGTCCTCGTCGAACCCGGGAACCGACTTCTCCGTCAGGAGCAGGCCCCGCTCGATCGTCTCCGGGTTCTTGCCCCACTGCCGGGCAATCTCCTCCGTCTTGATTCGCTTCCTGGGGATGTAAGCCCCATAGCCGACTATGCCTCCTGCCATGTCCGCCTCCTCATGGGCAGCTTGTTACAAAACGGGACAAGCGGTCTCTCTCGGACAGTCTTCGACCGCTCCGGCGGTTGGACATCTACCGGTCTGCTAGCCCGCCGGGTATTACCCATAGTGATCCTTGATACAGAAAAGGGCAAGAAACAGGCCGGGTGACGACGACGACAACGACAATGACAACGAGAAGCGAGAAGCGAGGGGAGAGAGCATTCTCACTGGGTGCTGAGCCAGATGCCGGGGATGGGTGACTGGCAGTTGGGGCAGTGGCCGGCGTTGGGCGTGAGATCGTCGCGGGTGATTCGGTAGCCGGAGCGCTCAATCAAGAGGTGAGAGCAGGAGGGGCAGTAGGTGTTTTCCAGGTCGCCGACCATGCCGGGCATGTTGCCGGCGTAGACGAAGTGGAGTCCGGCCTGCTTGCCGATCTCGGCGGCGCGGATGAGCTGCCGCGGTTTGGTGTTGGCGGGGTCGGTCATCCGGTAGTCTTTGTGAAAGGCGGTGACGTGCCAGGGAATGGCGGGCGAGACCGAGGCGATGAAAGCGGCGGCGTCCTTTAGCTCTTCGTCGGTGTCGTTGAACCCGGGGACGATGAGGGTGACGATCTCGACCCAGAAGCCACGCTCGTAAGTCATGCGAACGGTGTCGGTGACGGCCTCGAGCGTACCGCCGAGCTTGCGGTAGTTGCGATCGCGCATCGTCTTGAGATCGATCTTGTACGCGTCGGTCCACGGCTCGAGGTAGTCGAGGACCTCGGGGGTCGCGTTGCCGTTGGAGACGAACGCCGTGTGAAATCCTTTGGCCTTCGCCTTAGTGAACACCTCGACGGCCCACTCGGCCGTGATGAGCGGCTCGTTGTAAGAAGAAACGACGAGCCGGGCGCCACGCGTCTCGGCCAGTTCGACCAGGTCGTCGGAGCCCACGTCCTTGGGTCCGATCCCCGCCGCGTCGTCTCGCAGCGCCTGCGACGTGATCCAGTTCTGGCAGTAGTCGCAGTGAAGGTCGCAACCCAGCATCCCGAAAGTCAGCGAGTCGGAGCCCGGGAAGACGTGAAACAGCGGCTTCTTTTCCGTCGGGTCGCACTGCAGGGCGGCGACGTAGTTGCAGGGGACTTTGAGGACGCCGTCGTCGTTGAAGCGAACGCGGCAGATACCGCGGCGGCCCGGCCGGATCAGGCAGCGCAGCCCGCAGGCGAAACAGCGAACCGACGCGTCTTCCATGCAGGTGTACAGCTCGCCGACCCGGGTTCGAGCGTCCAGTGTCTCCGCGAGGGTTGTCACCACGGCATTACCTCCTAAATACTACTTTACTGCCGGGCGGCTCGGCGGGCCAGCCACGGCGCCCGGCCGAGGAACGGGTTGGATCAAGACAAGGAGAGGAAGCCGTGTTCGAATACGATCCCTCCACCTACGGTGACTACATCGCCGATGTGTACGACGAATGGTATCCCCAGCTCGAGCGGGAAGCCGTGGTCGATCTTTTGGCGGAGTTCGGCGGGTCGGGCCCGGTCCTCGAGCTGGGAATCGGGACCGGCCGCATCGCCGTACCGCTTCAGGAGCGTGGGGTCGAGGTTCACGGCATCGATGCGTCGGAGGCCATGGTGGCCAAGCTGCGCGCCAAGCCCGGAGGCGATCGCATCCGCGTTACGCTCGGCGATTTCGCCGATGTCGCCGTGGAGGGTAGCTACCCGCTCATCTTCATCCCCTTCAACACGATCTTCGCGCTGACGACGCAGGAGGACCAGCTGCGTTGTTTCCGCAACGTCGCGAAGAAATTGGACGATGGCGGCCTGTTCGTATTCGACGCGTTCGTCCCGGACCTGAGCCGCTTCGATCGCCGGCAACGCATCGGGATGGAGAGCCACGAGCCCGACGCTCTCAGACTAGAGGCTTCGGTGCACGATCCCGTCAACCAGGTGGTCAACAGCCGGCACGTTATGCTTTCGGAGAAAGCCGTCAGGTTCTTCCCGCTGAAGATCCGCTACGCCTGGCCGTCCGAGCTCGATCTGATGGCCCGATTGGCCGGCCTCCAGTTGCGGGATCGCTTTGGTGGCTGGCGCCGGCAGCCGTTCACCGCCGATAGCACCTCCCACGTTTCGGTCTACGAGCGCGCGTAGCTCCCGATGCGCGCGGGCACGCCGATGAGGAACACCGCGGCTACCAGCAGGACCACCAGCACGTAGGCGGGCTCGCGGAAGAGAGGCTCGCCGACGCTGTAGAAGGGATCGTGCGGAAGGCGCCCCACCGCCTCGCCGACCAGCATCGCGGCGCAGGCGATGGTCGCGGCCAATGAGCCCGCCACACCTCCGCCTCCCGGGTAAAGCACGTTCAGCTCGATCGCCGGCATCATCAAGAACAGTATCGCCAGCCAACCCGTGCCACCCAACAGGTGAACCAGCAGCACCACGACCGTCACCTCGTAGAAAAAGTAGGCGAACCGCAATGCGAAGCTGAAACAGCCCGGGACGGCATCGCGCGGCTCGAAGATGGCAAACGCCACCGCCGTCGCCAGCCAGGTCGAGAGCAGCAGCCAGACCATCAGGTTGGCGGGAGGATTGAGCCAGAATCGGGCCGCTGCCAGGGCCAGGGCGAGTAGAAGCAAGGCGGCGCGGATCGACAAGAAGCTAAGAAGACGTCCCCGGAGGGCTGGGGCCGCGTCGTTGGCTTGCTGTTCGGCAGGCTCGTTCATGCTCGCCACGTTACGGGCCACGGCACGAGGCAGCAAGAGGGGGAGAGGAGGGAATTCCCGAATGCTGACTCCGGGATTACGGAATAGGGGAGTTTGGAAGGCGGATTTGGCCTCCCACTTCCAAAATCCATAACTCCATAATCCCGGAATCAACATTCGGGAATTCCCATCTCCAGTCTTGACGGCTGCCTATTATCATATTAGCATGATAAACACGTTTTTAACCGGGGCACCGATCCTAACAACGCCTTGATCTCCAAAACCAACCAATACGCCATAAGAGCCGTGCTGTATCTAGCACAGGAAGCCGGGGAACATCCCGTGAGGGCAGGCGAGATAGCGAAGGGGCTGAAGCTGCCGGCCAACTACCTATCGAAGATCCTGCACACGCTGGCCCGGGCCGGAGTGCTGGAATCCGAGCGCGGTCCACGTGGCGGCTTCCAGTTGGCGATACCGGCATCGGAGCTGTCGCTGGCGGAAGTGGTGGCGCCGTTCGACGTGTCATTCCAGGAACGTTCCTGTCTGTTGGGCCGGTCCAAATGCTCGGACGAAGATCCCTGCCGGCTTCACGAGACCTGGAAGAAAGCCTCGGATCCGATGATCCAGTTCTTTCACAACACCGCGGTAGCGGATCTGATTGGGAAGGTAGACCTATGAGATTGAGGGCGAGTTTGATTTTGGCCGCCGCCGCTGGGATGGTCTGGCTGAGTGGTTGTGGAGGGGAAACGGCGGACGACACGGCGACGGCGGAGTCGACGCCGGCGGCGAGTGAAAGCCAGCCGGCCGGTCAGCCGGCGGCGGCCATGGGCGATATCGATGCCGCGTTGGCGGCGCAGGGCGAAGCGCTGTTCACGTCCAAGACGTGCACGGCCTGTCACAAGCTGGGCGGCGGCCGCCTGGTGGGCCCGGATCTGGCGGGCGTGACCGCGCGCCGCGACAAGCCCTTCATAGTCGGGATGATCGCAAACCCCGACTCAATGCTGGCCAACGACGCGACCGCGAAGCAACTGCTCGGCGAGTACTTCACCCCGATGACTAACATCGGTGTTACGGTGGCCGAGGCGGAGGCGCTCTATGAGTACTTCCGGAGCGTCGATGCCGGCGGGGAACAGTAGAGAAGGTGACCGGTGACCGGTAATCGGTAACCGGTCACTGCGAGTTCTGAAGTTACCGGTCACCGGTTACCGGTCACCGGTTACTGTGCCGATTTCAAAGGAACAGTCACCTCAACAAGCACCAAAGCAAGTAACAACCACAAAAAGGGAGACCCATGAAAACAAAAGGCACATTCTGGTCCCTCGTGGCCCTGGCGGCGGTCGCGCTGATGGTCGTGGGACCGCAATCGTGCGCGCGCGGTCCCGCGGGTGCGTCGGTCGGCGACCTGGCGCGCGAGCGGGGGTTGAGCGAGGCCGACATTACGGCGGCGCTCAAGACGTACGTGCCAACCGGCCAGATGGACGACTACGTGATGTTCTCGTCCGGCGGCCACTCCGGCCAGGTGCTGGTGATCGGCCTGCCCTCGAT
This sequence comes from Gemmatimonadota bacterium, assembly GCA_039588075.1. GTDB lineage: Bacteria > Gemmatimonadota > Gemmatimonadetes > Palauibacterales > KS3-K002 > JBDHAL01. The sequence goes on from JBDHAL010000017.1 coordinate 5,375, forward strand.
GCGGTTGCTCAAGGTGATCGCGGTGTTTACGCCGGAGCCCTGGCAGGGGTTTGGCTACGGCGCCGGAGGCACGATGACGACGCTGGAGGGCGGATTGATCAACGGCAAGGAGGTCAGGTGGGGTGACACGCATCACCCGGCGATCTCGGAGACGGACGGTGACTACGACGGCGAGTTCTTGTTCATCGACGACAAGGCGAACTCCCGCGTCGCGGTCATCTCGCTGAAGGATTTCGAGACCAAGCAGATCCTCCACAACCCGCTGATGGGTTCGGATCACGGCGCCACGTTCGTGACGCCGAACACGGAGTACGTCATCCAGTCGAGCCAGTACGCCGTGCCGCTGGACGGCAGCTACGTCGACATCAGCGAATACCAGGAGCGCTACCGCGGAGCGGTCACCTTCTGGAAGTTCGACCGCGAGACCGGTCGCATCGATCCCTCGCGCTCGTTTTCCCTGGAGCTTCCGCCCTACTGGCAGGACCTGGCCGACGCGGGCAAGGGCCCGTCGATGGGCTGGGCCTTCCTGGGCTCGTTCAACACCGAGATGGCGACGGGCGGCATCGAGCTGGGCAACGTGCCGTACGAGGTCGGCGCCTCGGCGAACGACATGGACTACTTGCACGCGATCAACTGGCAGGCGGCGGAGCAGATCTTCCAGTCGGGCAACGGCGTCCGCCAGATACAGGGGATGAGCGTGATCCCGCTGGACGTTTCGGTCAGCCAGGGCCTGCTCTACATGGTCCCCGAGCCGAAGAGCCCGCACGGGTCCGACGTCACGCCGGACGGTCGCTTCATCGTCACGGCGGGTAAGCTGGATCCGCACGTGTCGGTTTACTCGTTCCAGAAGATCCAGGACGCCATAGCCAATCAGACGTATTCGGGTACCGACCCGTTTGGCGTGCCGATCCTCGACTTCGACGCGGTGCTCGAGGCGCAGGTCGAGCTCGGCCTCGGTCCGCTTCACACCCAGTTCGACGGACGCGGCGGCGCCTACACCTCGCTGTTCATCGAGTCGGCCGTCGCTCGCTGGAGCCTCGAGGACTGGACGCTCAAAGAGAAAATCGGCGTGCACTACAACATCGGCCACCTGGCGGCGGCCGAGGGTGACACGCGTTCGCCGGACGGCAACTACATCGTCGCGCTGGACAAGTGGTCGATCGACCGCTTCCTGCCGGTGGGCCCGCTGCACCCGCAGAACTTCCAGCTGATCGACATCACCGGCGATCCGATGCAGCTGCTGTACGACATGCCGATCGGGATCGGCGAGCCGCACTACGCGCAGATCATCAAAGCGGACAAGCTCGACCCCTGGCTGGTTTATCCCGAGTTCGGGTTCAGCCCGCACGACATGGCGCCCGATCCGAACGCCGTGTCAGCGGGCGAAGAGCGGATCGAGCGGAGCGGCAACACCGTTCACGTCTACATGACGGCGATCCGCAGCCACTTCACGCCCGAGCACATCAAGGTGCGGCAGGGCGACCGCGTGGTCATCCATCTCTCGAGCCTCGAGAGCTCGCGTGACGCTACGCACGGGTTAGCCATCGACAAGTACAACATCAACGTCAGTCTCGAGCCGGGCGAGTCGGAGACCATCGAGTTCATCGCCGACATGGCCGGTGTCTATCCGTTCTACTGCAGCGAGTTCTGCTCCGCACTCCACCTCGAGATGGTGGGCTACTTCTTCGTGGAGCCGTAAGGAAAACGACCGGAGGAGATCAGCGATGAGAAAGCTCGCATTACCAATCGCCGCTCTCTTGCTGTTGAGCGGGCGCGCCCTGGTTGGCGTGCCCGCCCAGCAACAGGAGGACGCGAAGACGAAGGCCGAGAACTGGATCATGAACGCCGATAGCACCAAGGCGCTGGTGGAGTCGGTTCTCGCCGGGGCCATCGAGGCGGGCGCCGCCGAACACGCGGTAGCCAAGGACCAGGTGAAGGACGCCGAGCACTGGATGGACGAGGCCGCCAAGGCGCTGGCGAGCGCCAAGGAAGCGCTGGCCGCTGAAGACTACACGAAGGCGGGCAACTTCGGGAACATGGCGTGGCAGTACTACGTCAAAGCGGGCACGGCCGCCGTGCTGGCGAGCAAGCTGGTGAGCGGGGGAACTTAAGAGATGACCTCTCTCGATCTGTTCAGGGGCGACCTGTCGCGCACGTCACGCATCCTGGTGGCGGCGGCGGCGCTCCTGCTTTTGCCCGCGGCCTTCCTGCCGGTCTGGAAGATCACGCTGGTGGCCCCGCAGTATCCGGCGGGGCTGTCGCTGGTGATCTACCCGCACAAGGTCGCGGGCGAGATCCAGGAAGTGAACCTGTTGAACCACTACATCGGGATGAGGGAGATCTCTCAGGACGAGTTCCCCGAGTTCCGCTTCATCCCGTTCCTGATCATGCGCTTCCTGGCGCTGGCGATGCTGGCGGCGCTGGTGGCCCGGGTTGAGATCGCGGCCCTCGGCTGGATCGACTTCGTGATATTCGGCATCGTGATGCTTTTCGATTTCCAGCATTGGCTATACGAGTACGGACACAACCTGGCGCCGAGCGCTCCCATCGAAATGGAGCCGTTCACGCCCAGGTTCATCGGTACCACCCAGGTAGCCAATTTCACCGTCAAAAGCTGGCCGGCGCTCGGCGCCATCTTGATGGGCGCCGCCGGCGCTCTGGGCCCGGTCGCCATGGCCCTCGAGTACCGCAGACGTCGCAAGGCGGAGGCGGCATCGTAGCATGCAGCCGCTCTGGGTAGGGCTTCTGATCATCAGCCAAACACTGCAGGTTGGACCGGCAGGGCGGTTCCCGAGCATCGGGGCCGCCCTGGCCGCCGCCCGGCCCGGTGACACCGTCCACGTGGCCGCCGGCGTCTACCACGAGAAACTGGTCATCGACCTGCCGGTCGTCTTGATCGGTGAGCCGGGAGCCGTGATCGACGGGGACGGAGAAGGCACCGTCATCAGGGTCGATGCTTCCGCCGTGATCGCCGGCTTCCGAATCACCCGGTCGGGCAGGCTGCTCGAGCAGGAAGACACCGGGATCCTGGTCACCGGCGACTCGTGCGTGATCCGTGACAACGTGTTGGACGACGTCCTCTTCGGCATCTACTTGAAGGACAGCCAGGGGACGCGTGTGGCGGGGAACCGCATCACGGGCAAGGACCGGCCGATGGGCCGGCGCGGTGACGGGATCCGGCTCTGGTCGAGCAACGATGCCCTGGTGGAAGGCAACGTCGTTCAGGACACGCGCGACGTGGTTATCTACTTCAGTCACGGCTTGTTATTCCGCAACAACCTCGTAACGCACGGGCGCTACGGGTTGCATTACATGTATAGCAGCGACAACACGTTCGAGAACAACGAATTCGCGTACAACGATGTCGCGGCGTTCATCATGTATTCGGAGCGCATCGTGCTGCGCAACAACGTGTTTGCGCAGGCGAGCGGGCACAGCGGGTACGGGATCGGTCTCAAGGACGCGGACTGGATCGAGGTCACGGGCAACCTGATCATACAGAACCAGGCCGGCCTGTACTTCGACAACTCTCCCAGCCGTATGGAGGCCGAGAACATCGTTCGTGACAACATCGTGGCGTTCAACGACGTGGGTATCGAGCTTCTGCCTTCCGTTCGGCGGAACGATTTCGGCGGAAACTCGTTCATAGCGAACGTCCGTGACGTATCGGTATCCGGCGGCGGAACGGCGCTGGCGAACCGCTGGAAGGGAAACCACTGGGATGCGGCGGCGTCGTGGGACGCTGACGGGGACGGTGACCTCGATCTGCCGTACCGGATCGATCGGTTGTCCGACGACCTGTTCGCCCGGCACCCCGACCTTCAGCTGTTCGAATTGAGCCCGGCGACCCTCGCGCTCGACGCACTGGGTCGCTTCTTCCCGCTGCTCGAGCCGCGGCCCATCGTGGTCGATTCGACCCCGCGGCCGCCGCGCCGGCCGTTACAGCTGGCCGAGCTGGGTCTGGGCGACGGCGGCGCTCCGCAGCGCACGGCGCCGCGCGGTGCGCCGCTGATCGCGGCACTCTGGCTCGGCCTGGCGGGAATCTCGGTCTGGGGGGTGCGGAAATGGCCGCTGTGATCGAGGCCCGGGGGCTCAGCAAACGGTTCGGGTCGCGGGCCGTCCTCAGGGATCTGGACTTCACGGTGGAGCGCGGCCAGCGGCTGGCGCTGCTCGGGCTGAACGGGGCGGGGAAGACCACGCTGTTGCGCTGCGTGATGGGCGTGCTGTCGTTCGAGGGCTCGATCAGAATCGACGGCATCGACGTGGCGACGGATGGGAAGCAGGTGCGCGGCCGTATCGGCTACGTGCCGCAGCGGCCGCCTCTCTTTCACATGACGCTGGGCGCGATGGTCGAGTTCTTCTCCGCGCTTCGCGGAATCCCGGCCGCGTCCATCGCCGAACGCCTGGAGGCGCTCGGGTTGCCGCTCTCCGAGACCGCCGGGCTTACCCCCAGCGAGCTGTCGGGTGGGATGTTGCAGAAGGCGCTGCTCGCGATCGCGCTCGCCGCGGACCCGCCGGTGCTGCTGATGGACGAGCCCACCGCGAACCTGGATCCGCGGGCCCGTGGCGAGTTCATGCGGGCGTTGAAGGAGGTGAGCCCCGAGACCACGGTGCTGCTGGCCTCTCACCGCCTCGATGAAGTCGAGATGGTGGCCGACCGCATATGGATCATCCATGAAGGCGAGCGCGCTTTCGACGGGTCGCTCGACGACCTGCGCGCGAAGGCGCGTGCGGATTCCTGGCTCTGGGTGCGCACCCGGCGCGAGAGTCGCGATGACGCCCGGAAGGAGCTCATCAAGAGAGCGGGTGAGAGCGCTGTGGTCGCGAACGGGACCCACGTGGCGGTTCAGCTTTCCGCCGAGGGTAGGGCCGACGCTTTGCACCGCTTGAGAGAGGCCGGCGTGCCCATCGAAGACTTCTGGGTCGTCGGCCCGTCGCTCGAGGAGATCGTCGAGGGCTTCTTCAGTGAGGGCCAGCGATGAGTCGCTCCGCCGTCATCCGCGCACTCGTCCGCCGCGAGCTCGGTGAGTCGCTGCGTTCCCGATGGTTCATGCTCTACTCCGGCATCTTCCTGCTGGGAGCCCTCGCGCTCACCCTGTTCGGTCTCTCCGGGTCCGAGATCTACGGCTATCGCGGCCTCGCCAAGGTCATGGCCGGGTTGGTCCACCTCGCCCTCTTGTTTGTCCCGCTCATGGCGCTGTTCCCGGCCACCGCCGCCATCGCCGGCGAGCGGGAGCTAGGCAGCCTCGAGTACCTGGTCAGCCAGCCCATCTCCTTCGGCGAGCTCTTTCTGGGCAAGTGGCTCGGCGTCAGCCTGGCCGTCTGGTTGTCGCTGCTCATCGGCTTCGGGTTCGCCGGCGCCGTCGCCGCTTTCGCCGGGACTCCCTGGCAGCCCATCGCGCTGCTGCTCGCCCTCACTTTCTTGCTCGCCGAAGCTTTCGTCGCCATCGGGCTCCTCTGCTCCATCCTCGCCAGGACCCGGACCCGGGCGACCAGCGCCGGGCTCATGATCTGGATCGTCGCCATCGGACTCGGGACCCTCGGGATCATGGGCGCGATGCTCCGCTGGGGACTCCCGCGTTTCGTCCTCTCCGCCTGGGCCTTCGCCAACCCCGTCGAGGCCTTCCGCCTCGGAGTCATCGCCAGCCTCGACCGCGATGGCAGCCTCCTCGGCCCCGTCGGCTCCGCCTGGATGGATTCCCTCGGACCCGCCGGCGTCATCGCCCTCTGCTTCGCCTGCCTCCTCCTCTGGACGCTGCTCCCCACCGCCCTCGCCTGGTACCACTTCCGCCGCCCCCAATCCTGGTCCTCCCTGTAAGAGGTCGCTGCTCGCTTCTCGCTTCTCATTGTCGTTGTCGTTGTCGTTGCCGTCATCCCGCTCGAACGCCTGGAACGCCAAGCACGCCAGCGAGTACGACAACGGCGATGATATAGACAACGACAATGACAACGACAACGAGAAACGAGAACTGAGGGCGGACCCGGGGGCAGGGACCCCCCCTCGCCTCAGGATCTTCAACGGGATTAAGCGTTTAGGCGATTGGCCTTAAGTCCCGGGGATGGGGCAGAGTGCCCCATATCTGAAGGGGTCCCCGGTGCGCGGATGCGACGGCCCAGCCTGAATGCTTTGTGGCGCGGCGGTTTACAGCCTGTGTATATTAGGCGGATTTGTGGCACGTTTCCCGCCAATTATGGGCGGGATAAGTCAGCCGGGGCCGGGCTGGCGGGGCGAGCAGTTCGGGGGCCGATGGGGCTTGAGGCAAGAGCGGATCGAGGAGAAAGTGGCGACGAAAGCGAAGGCTTCAGAGAAGAAGGGAACCCGCAAGGGCGGGAAGAAGAAGGGGCGCGAGATCATGCGGGTACCGGAGGCGACGGTAGAGATCGTCTCGGACTCGGGCGAGGGTGCGCAGAAGTGCGGCCAGATCTTCGGAACGGTGTGCGCGAAGATGGGGAACGGCGCCTGGACGGTGGAGATCATCCCGGCGGAGATCCAACCGCCGCCGCGCAGCAAGGCGGGAGGGAGCGGCAACCTGGTGCGCTTCGGCACGGAGACGATAACCAACTGGGGTGACGCGACGAACCTGGTGGTGGCGTTCAACGAGCAGGTGCTGCTGGGCCGTCACGAGTTGGGCGCGCTGGCGGACGACGCGATCATCCTGCTAGAGAACCAGTGGGCCACAGATCCGGACGAAGACATCCAGAAGGAATGGAAGGCAGGGCTGGCGGAGCTGTCGACCCGGAACTACCGGATCTTCGAAGTCCCGATGCAGGAGGAGTGCCTGAAGCACGTGGAAGACGCGCGTCGCGGCAAGAACATGTTCGCGTTGGGGCTGCTGGCTCGCATCTGCGATCGAGACATGGACCTGATCCGTGGCCAGATCGCGCACCAGTTCCGCAAGAAGAGCCAGGAAGTCTACGACAAGAACGTGAAGCTGCTCGAGGCCGGTTACGCCTGGGCGGACAAGAACGTCAATTTCCGGATCGACGTTCCGACGATGAAGTCGGATACCCCGAAGGTGGTGATGAACGGGAACGAGGCGATCGGTATGGGCGCGATCGCGGCGGGCATGGAGCTGTGCTCGATGTACCCGATCACGCCTGCCACGTCGGCGTCCCACTACCTGAGCGAAGTCTACGACAGGTTCGGTGGCATCGTACACCAGGCCGAAGATGAGATCGCCGCGGTCGGCGTCGCCATCGGAGCCTCCTATGCGGGGAAAGTCGCCTACACCATCACGTCCGGGCCGGGGATGTCACTCAAGCAGGAGTTCCTCGGTCTCGCGGTGATGCTCGAGGTCCCGCTGGTGCTGGTCAACGTCCAGCGTGGCGGCCCCAGCACCGGGCTACCGACAAAGGTCGAACAGTCCGACCTGCTGGCCGCCATGTTCGGGCAGCACGGTGATTCGCCGCACGTCGTCATCGCGCCGGCGACCATCGAGGACTGCTTCCACGTGATGGTCACGGCGCGGCGCATCGCCGAAACCTTCCGCACCCTGGTCATGGTGCTGACCGATGCGAACCTGGCGACGGGAGTCCAGCCCTTCGCGCGGCCCAACCTCGATGTGCGTTGGCAGCAGGCGCCCTTGAGCCTGACGCCGGTGTCCAAGGACAAGCCGCCCTACGATTGGGACGAGCGGACCGGTCTCTCGGAGCGCCGCGTCCCGGGCCAGCCGGGCGGCGAGTACATTGCCACGGGCCTGGCTCACAACGTGTGGGGCAACGTGGCCTACGATCCGGAGAGCCACGAGCTCGGCTGCAAGATGCGCAGCCGCAAACTGGCGGTGCTGCAGCAGGCGCTCAATCCGCCCGACGTCTACGGCGGCGACAGCGGTGAATTGCTGGTCGTCGGCTGGGGTAGCACCAAGGGAGCCATAGAAGAAGCGGTGGATCGCGCGCGGGCCGAGGGTCTCTCCGTCTCATCGACGCACCTCGCCTTCCTGTCGCCGATGCACCCGGGACTGAAGGAGATATTCAGTCGTTTCGATCGGGTCATGACGGTGGAGATCAACTACAGCGATGATGCGGGCGACCCGTACATAACGCATGAAAGCCGGCGCCTCAGCCAGCTCGCCATCCTGCTGCGCTCTCACACGCTTGTAGATGTGGATTGCTGGTCACGGGTGCCAGGTCAGCCGCTACGGCCCGGCAATATCCTGGAAGCGATCCGCTCGAGAATGGACATGGGGGTCAAGGTATGACGCACTACGGATGCTCGCTGCTGAGCGGTGGGGTCGTCGACGAGCGCACCTTCGAGATGGAGGACTACGAGGGCGCTGTGGCGCGCTGGTGTCCCGGGTGCGGCGACCACAGCGTACTGACCGCGGTCCAGCGGCTCTTGGAAGATGAACAGTTGAAGCCCGAGCAGACGGTGTTCGTGTCGGGGATCGGCTGCTCGAGCCGCTTCCCGCACTACTTGAAGACCTATGGCTTCCACGGCCTGCACGGGCGGGCCCTGCCCGTCGCCACCGGGATCAAGCTCGAACGCCCGGATCTCGACGTCTTCACCGTCATGGGTGACGGAGACTGTTGCTCGATCGGCGCCGGCCACTGGATCCATGCGACGCGATACAACGTCGACATGGTCGTGCTGATGCTCGACAACAACATGTACGGCTTGACGAAGGGTCAGACGTCGCCGACGACGCCGGCCGATTACCCGAGCAACACGCAGCCGCAGGGGTCGTACCTCGACGCGCTGAACCCGCTGACGACGACGCTGGGCGTCACCAACGCGTCGTTCGTCGCGCAGACGGCCGAGTGGATCCCGGCGCACCTGTACGAGACGCTGAAGGCGGCCTATCACCACAAGGGCTTTTCCTTCGTTCGAATTCTGCAACGTTGCCCGATCTTCACCGCTTCGATCTACGAGGAGGCCGTTCGCAAGCCGGAGGTGATCGAGATGCTGATCCATGACGACGGCATTCACGTGCCCGATCTGGATCAGATCTACACGAACCAGATCATTCACGACCCCTCGAACCTCAATGATGGGCGCCGCCTGGCGGACGTCAGCGACCGCGTCCGTTTGGGCCTCTTCTACAGGAACGAAGAGGCGCCGCGCTACGAGGAGACCCGCAGGGTGCCCGCGCACACGGCGGAAGAGAGGGTGGAGCTGCTCAACGAGGAGTTGGATCGCTATGCCGTCTGATCCACTGAAAGAGATCGCCCTCCGAGCCCTGATGGACCCGATCGAGCACTACCGTTCCGCGGTAGTGGCGACGGCGGAAGAGGTGCGGGGTTTTCTGGCTGCGCGTCAACCAAAAGCCGAAATGGGTGACGGAGGCGTCGCGGCGGGTCTCGGCCAGTTCGCGTCGGGCCGCATCGACATACACAAGTTCGCCAACCTGATGACCGAGGCGCCGGCGGAGGACCCCAACACGCTGTCGAGGGTCGAGAAGGCGTTCGATGTTCTTCGCGTCATCTCGTCCGGCGGTGAAGAGATCTTTTACGTGAAGGTAAAGTCCGGTGGTCGCCTGCGTGATACGGTGGGCGAGCGCCTGGCGGACATCGGTCGCGCGTTTGCCGCGGCACGCGTCGCGGCCATGGCCAGGCTCGGTAACCTGAACTCCGGCAGGAATGATGTCGAGCCGCTCGGATTCGAGCGCTGGAGTGACGCCGAGCGCAGGCTCGCGCCGCCGCTCGCCGTCGAAGTCGATGGAGCCGATCTCTACGCGACGGACCTCGCCGAGTTTCTCGACGGCAGCATCAAGATCGTCCTCATCGTGACCGGCGAAACGGCGCCGGCGCCGCTGGTCCGCCTGATCACGCCCTCGACCTTCGTCTTGCAGACCGTCGATGAGACGGGCATGGACCGCTTTGCGGCTGCGGATGGTCCCGCCGTCGCCGCGCTGATGCCGGAGGGCGCCGCGCGCTTCATTCACGATCCAGCCGCGGGCTCGAGCCCCGCCGTGCGGATCGAGATCTATCAGCTGCCCGAGCAGGCGCCCAAGCGTCCGGTAGGCGGCAAGAGCGGTCGGCAACAGGCCGACGAGTTGGAGCAGCTGAGGATGCTGGCGGGCGCCGCGGCAGCCGAGCCGGTCACGGAGACCGGTGGCGCCGGCGCTGGCACATCGGCGGATAAGCTGGCGGCGTGGCTTCTCAGCCAGGCCGACATGAGCAATATCGAATAGCTTCGAATGAACCTGACGACGATCGCGCAATCGGTCGCCATACTCGGCGGCGTTGCCCTCACCTTCGCCATCCTGATCGCGCTGGCGAACAAGAAGCTGAGGGTGTGGGAGGACCCGCGCATCGATGCCGTCAACGATCTGCTACCGGGCTCGAACTGCGGGGCCTGCGGCTCGGCCGGTTGCCGGGCCTTCGCTGAAGAGCTCGTCGACGGCGCGCGGGCGCCGGCCATGTGCACGCAGCTCGCCAGCGAGGACATCGTCGACATCGCGAGCTATCTCGGCGTCGATGCCGGTGAGGCGGTGAAGCGCGTCGCCAGGCTGCTCTGCGCCGGTGGCTCGCACGTTTCGATGACCCGGGCCGAGTACGTCGGCCTCGAGACCTGCGGCGCCGCCGCCGCGGTCGCCGCCGGCGGAAAGGGATGCGCCTGGTCGTGCCTCGGCCTGGACGACTGCGAGCGCGCCTGCGACTACGATGCGATTTACATGAACCACTACGGCCTGCCCGTCGTCGTACCCGACCGGTGCACGGCCTGTGAAGACTGCGTCGACGCGTGCCCGAGAGACCTGTTCACGATCATGCCGGTGACGCAGAACCTGATCGTGCAGTGCAAGAGCCTGCTCGAGGGCGAAGAAGCCGAGGAGATTTGCAAGGTCGCTTGTAACGGTTGCGGTCTGTGCGCCACGGATGCGGCGCCCGGCCTCATAGAGATGATTGACGGTTTGGCGGTTATTGACTACAGCAAGAACGAGCTCGCTGACCCAGCTGCGACGGCGCGGTGTCCCACCGGCGCCATAACCTGGGTCGAGGGCCAGCAGTTCACAGACATGCCCCAGCCAATACGGAGTGAAGTCGCATGATCCGCAAGAAAGAGAAAGCACAGCCGGAAGCGAAGTATCCCGGCCGCCGAATGGCCGTCGACGGGAGCGAAGCGGTCGTCGAGATGGAGACCGCGGCGAGCGAAGGCGCTGGCGCCTATCCCATCACGCCGTCGACGCAGATGGGCGAGGGTTGGGCGGCCGCGGTCGCTGCCGGCAAGCATAACGTAAATGGTCGCAAGCTGATCTTCTTCGAGCCGGAAGGCGAGCACGCCGCCGCCGCGGTGACCGCCGGCATGAGCATGACCGGTCTCAGGGCCACCAATTTCTCCAGCGGCCAGGGCATCGCCTACATGCACGAGTCGCTCTACGCGGCGGTGGGCAAGCGGCTGACCTACATTCTAAATATCGCTTGCCGCGCGATGACCAAGCACGCGCTCAACGTGCACGCGGGGCACGACGATTATCACGCCATCGACGACACCGGATTCTTCCTCGTCTTCGGCAAGAACGTCCAGGAGACGGCGGACCTCAACCTGATCTCGCACCGCATCGCCGAGCTGTCGCTGAACCCCGGCGCCTGTGCGCAGGACGGCTTCCTGACCAGCCACGTGATAGAGTCGGTCATGCTGCCGGAGCGCGAGCTGATCAAAGAGTACCTGGGCGATCCAGCCGACATCATCGACTCGGTGACCCCGGCGCAGCGGATGGTGTTCGGCGACACGCGCCGCCGCATCCCCGAGATGTTCGACCTGGACTATCCCGCGATGATCGGCGTGGTCCAGAACCAGGACAGCTACGCCCAGGGCGTCGCGGCTCAACGACCCTTCTTCTTCGATCACATCCGGGAGCTCACCGACCGGGCGATGGACGAGTACTACCAGCTGACGGGCCGCAAGTACGCCCGTGCGTCGGGCTACCGGATGGACGACGCCGAGTACGTGATCATGGGCCAGGGCTCGGTCGTCTGGAACGCCGAGGCGGTCGCCGACTACCTGCGCGAGACGCGCGGGATAAAGATCGGCGTCGTCAACCTCACCATGTTCCGGCCTTTCCCGGCCGACCTCGTGGTCAAACTGCTCAGGGGGAAGAAGGCAGTCGCCGTGTTGGAGCGGACAGACCAGCCGCTTGCCGTCGATCTCCCCGTGGTGCGCGAGGTGCGCGCCGCGCTGGCGAAGGCGACGGAAAACGGGCGAGCCAGGAACGGCACGCCGCCGCACGCCGGCCTCGACGGCATCCGGCCGGAGGAAATTCCGGAGTTCTACTCCGGCGTCTTCGGCATGGGGAGCCGCGACCTGCAGCCGGGCGACCTCATCGCGGCGGTCGACAACATGCTGCCGGATGGCGGCGGCAAGCGCATCTTCTACCTGGGCGTCGACTTCATTCGCAAGGGCACGCGACTGCCCAAGCTCCAGATATGGCAGGAGAAGCTGCTCGAGTCGTATCCCGACCTCTCCGACCTGGCGCTCGACTCGGCCGGCAACATCAACCTGCTGCCCGAGGGCTCCGTATCGATTCGCATCCATTCGATAGGCGGCTGGGGCGCCATCACCACGGGCAAGAACCTGGCGATGACGGCCTTCGAGCTGCTGGGCTGGCACATCAAGGCCAACCCGAAGTACGGCTCGGAGAAGAAGGGACAGCCGACCACGTTCTATGGCACGCTGGCCAAGCAGCCGATCAGGCTCAACGCCGAGCTCAAGAACGTCGACGTCGTCCTCTCGCCGGATCCCAACGTCTTCCGTCACTCCAACCCGCTGGCCGGCCTCTCGGAAGGCGGCGTCTTCATCATCCAGAGCGACCAGACGCCGGAGCACCTCTGGGAATCGTTCCCCGCCGGCGCACGGCGCGAGATGAAGGAGAAGAACCTCAAGGTCTTCGGAGTGGACGGATTCAGGATCGCCTCCGAGGAAGCGTCCGACCCCGAGCTGCGCTACCGCATGCAGGGCGCGGCGTTCATGGGCGCGTTCTTCAGGGGCTCGCCGCTCATGGAGCGCGAGGGTCTGGGCGAAGAGAAGCTGTTCGAGGGCATCAAGGCCCAGCTGAACAAGAAGTTCGGTCACCTGGGCGAGCGGGTGGTCGAGGACAACCTGCGGGTGATCAAGCGCGGCTTCGACGAGGTCGTCGTGCTGGACTACACATCGCTGAGCGTCGAGAGCGACGAAGCGATCGCAACGCCGCAGATGCCGGCCGTCCTCGATGGGACCGGCTGGAAAGATGGCTTCGGCAACCCGGGCCGCTTCTGGGAGCAGGTCGCCTATCTATATAAGAGCGGCGATGACCCCATCGCCGATCCGTTCGCGGCCCTGAGCGCCATCCCGGCGGCGACCAGCACGATTCGCGACATGACGGACGTGCGGTTCGAGGTGCCGGAGTTCATCCCCGACAAGTGCACGGGCTGCAGCCAGTGCTGGACGGTCTGCCCCGACGCGGCGATCCCCGGCCTGGTGAACACCGTTGAGCAGGTCATCGACGCGGCCATCGCAACCGCGTCCAACGGCCGCAGCTTCGACCGCATGCGCCAGATCACCAAGCACCTGGCCGGCGAGTCGCGCAAGATCATGAAGGGCGTGCCCTTCACCAACTTCGCCGACGTGCTGTCGCAGGCCTACAAGCAGGTGGTCGAGAAGCTGGGCTGGGACGCCGAGCGGCGCGCCGAGCTCGACGCGGAGTTCGCCCCGGTCTATTCGGCGCTCGCCGAATTCCCGCTGGCCAAGACCGCACCCTTCTATGACATGCCCGAGTCGCAGGAGAAGGGGATGGGCGGCCTGCTCTCCATCACCGTGAGCCCGGAAGCCTGCAAGGGCTGCAACCTCTGTGTCGAGGTCTGCCCCGACGAGGCGCTGATCACGGTGAAGCAGGACGAGGAGATCGTCGAGAAGCTGCGCCGCAACTGGAAGCTGTGGGAGTCGCTGCCCGACACCGACGACCGCTACATCAACATCGGCAACCTGGACGAAGGCATCGGCGTGCTGTCGTCGATGCTGCTGAAGAAAGACAACTACCGCACCATCTTCGGCGGCGACGGCGCCTGCATGGGCTGCGGCGAGAAGACGGGAGTCCACCTCGTGCTGGCGTCGGTGAACGCGGTGATGCTGCCGCGCGTCGCCAAGCACGTCGAGAAGCTCGAAAACCTCATCTCGCGACTCGACTCCATGGCCCGCGAGCTGCTCGCTTCCGATGCCGACCTCGACTCGGTCAGCGCCGACGAGAGCGGTGAGGTCGACGTGCCGTTGGAGAAGTCCAAGAAGGGAGACGTGCAGCGGATCGCCAAGTTGATCCGCGACCTCAAGGACCTGCACTGGCGCTACACCGAGGGCCCGAGCGGCAGGGGCCGTTCGATGACCGCGTTCACCAACGCGACGGGCTGCTCGTCGGTGTGGGGCAGCACTTATCCCTACAACCCGTACCCGTTCCCCTGGACCAACCACCTGTTCCAGGACGCGCCCTCCATCGCCATCGGCATCTTCGAGGGCCACATGCGGAAGATGGCCGACGGGTTCATCGCGATCCGCCGCGCCGAGCTCGAGGCGGACGGCGCCTACGACCCCGAGGTCCACGAGCCGTTCTTCTCCAAGTTCGACTGGCGGCAGTTCGACGATAAGGAGTTTGGGCTCTGCCCGCCGATCTTCGCGGTCGGCGGTGACGGCGCCATGCTGGACATCGGGTTCCAGAACGTTTCGAGGCTCATGGCGTCGGGCAAGCCGATCCGCGTCATCGTTCTCGACACGCAGGTCTACTCCAACACCGGCGGCCAGGCCTGCACCAGCGGCTTCACCGGCCAGGTTTCCGACATGGCCGCGTTCGGCAAGGACCAGCACGGCAAGGAGGAGACCCGCAAGGAGATGGCGCTCATCGCCATGGCGCATCGCGGTACCTACGTGCTGCAATCGTCACAGGCCCTGCCGACCCACATGCTGGCCGGCGTCATCAAGGGGCTGCAGACTCGGCGCCCGGCGGTGTTCATCCTGCACTGCCCCTGTCCGCCGGAGCACGGGCTGGGCGACGACCAGGCGACGACGGCCGCGCGGCTCTCGCTGGAGAGCCGGGCCTTCCCGTTCCTGGTCTACGATCCCGACGGCGGCGAGTCGCTGTCCGACTGCCTCGACCTGGAGGGCAACCCGTCGGTCGACGACAAGTGGCCGACCTACGAATTGAAGTACGTCGACGATGAGGGCGCCGAGCAGGTGATGGAGCTGCCGCTCACCGTCGCCGACTGGGCGGCCACCGAGGCGCGCTTCAAGAAGCAATTCAAGAAGCTGCCGGCCGACGTCGACGAAGATGAGCTGGTCCCGTTCGCCGACTACCTGGAGATCCCGGAAAACGAGCGCGACGGACAGAAGCCGTTCATCTACGTCATCGACGCCAAGAAGAAGCTGAACCGGCTAACCGCCTCCGCCGAGATCGTCGAGCTGGCCGAGGACCGGCTGCTGCTCTGGCTGCAGCTGCGCGAGATGGCCGGGCTCGCCGCGAGCGATGCCGCGCGCGGTATCGTCGAGGGCGAAGTCGAGGAGGAATTCGAGAAGAAGATCGCCGCTCTGCGCGCCGAGTACGAGGCCAAGCTGGCCGACCTCAAGACCCGGTACCCTCAGGTCGTGGCGCGCCGCCTGGCCGAGGGCTTGCTCAGGGCGGGTAACGGCACAAAGACCCTCGCCGACATCCTCGACGAAGCCGGGTCGTCCGGCCTGGCTCCGCTGGATGTGGACATGACTGGGATGGGCCTCGCGCCCGCCGCCGGCGCAGCGCCCGCCGCCGTTGCCGAGCCGGCCACGGCCGCAGCCGCCGCTCCGGCTCCCGCGGTCGAGGAGGAGGAAGAAGCGGGCCTGGCGATGGAGCCGTACATCGAGACGGCCCGCTGCACTACCTGTAACGAGTGCACCAACCTCAACAAGAAGCTGTTCGCCTACAACGACAAGAAGCAGGCGTACATCAAGGACGTCAAAGCCGGTACGTTCAAGGAAATGGTAACCGCGGCGGAGCGCTGCCCGGTGAGAATTATTCACCCGGGAACCCCCTTGAACCCGAAAGAAAAGAACCTCGACAAGCTGATAAAGCGCGCCGAACCGTTCAACTAGAATAGAGAACCAGGCCTCCGGCCTTTTTCTCGCTTCTCATTGTCGTTGTCATTGTCGTTATCGTCCTCGCCGACGGTCCTCGACAATGACAACGACAACGACAGCGAGAAACGAGAAAACACCTTGACCGCGGTTTCCATAGATGGCGTCGAGAGGGAGCACCTTCAGACACGGAGTCCATCCGCCTGAGCTGAAAGAGCTGACGGAAAAAGCAACGATCCGCCGGATGCCGTTTCCGGACGAGGTCGTTCTTCCGCTCAGCCAGCACACCGGGGCCCCCGCAAAACCCATCGTCGAGGAGGGCGACCGCGTCGAGCGCGGCGATATGATCGCGGCGGCCGACGGCTTCATCTCCTCGCCCGTCCACGCCTCCGCCAGCGGGACCGTCGCCGCGATCGAGCTCTGCCCGCACCCCGACGGGACCTACAAGCCGGCCATCCGAATCGCTGTAGACAAGTACTCCGCCCAGGCGCCGCGCCAGCGGATCGTGCCGCGCTGGGAGGCTCTCGCGCCACAGGAGGTCGTGCAGGCCGTGCAGGACGCCGGCGTCGTCGGGCTCGGCGGAGCCGCCTTCCCCACGCACGTCAAGCTGGTGCCGCCCAAAGACGCGACCGTCGACACCATCATCATCAATGGGTGCGAGTGCGAGCCCTACCTGACCACCGATCACCACATCATGTCCGAGTACCCCGAGCGCGTGCACATGGGGATCCGCATCATGATGCACACCCTCGGCGTGGATCAGGTGATGATCGGTATCGAGAAGAACAAGCCCGACGCCATCGAGGCGATCCGCGCCACGCTTCCCGACGACCTGGACGTCAGCGTCCATCCGCTCACCGTGAAATACCCGCAGGGCGCCGAGAAGATGCTGATTCACGCGCTGCTCGGGCGCGAGGTTCCCTCGGGCAAGCTGCCGATGAACGTGGGCGTCGTGGTTCAGAACGTCGGGTCGTGCGCCGCCATCGCCGAAGTGTTCGACACCGGCCTGCCGCTCATCGAGCGCATCGTCACCGTCACCGGCCTCGGCGTCAAAGAGCCGGCCAACCTCATCGTGCCGGTGGGCACCAAGCTGCGGGATCTCATCGAGGCGTGCGGCGGCCTCACCGAGGACGCCCACGAGATCGTCTTCGGCGGACCGATGATGGGCGCGCCCCAGGCGAGCATGGATGTGCCGATCCTGAAGGGCGTGACCGGCGTCGTCGTTCTCTCCCAGGCCGAGACCAAGCCGAAGACGTCGTACCCCTGCATCCGCTGCGGCCATTGCCTCGACGCCTGTCCCGTCTTCCTCAACCCGCAGTTGCTGGGTTCGCTGGCCAGGGCCGAGCGCTACGAGGATACCGAGGACCACCACATCTGGGATTGCATGCTCTGCGGCTGCTGCTCCTACGTCTGCCCATCGAACATCCCGCTGTCCCAGCTCTTCCAGGTCACGCGGACGGCTCTGCGGCGGCTCAAGTCGAAAGCCGCGGCATGAAGGCTCCGCGCTTCCTGGTCACTGCGTCGCCTCACCTCTCCGGCCCGGCGAGCACACCGGTGATCATGTGGAACGTGGTGGGCAGCCTGGTCCCCATCGTCGCGGCGTCGGCCTACTTCTTCGGATTTGGCGCGTTGCTGGTCATCGCCGCGGCCACGCTCGGCGCCCTGCTCACCGAGCGCGTCTTCGGCCAGAAGGGCACGCTGGGCGACGGCTCGGCCGCCATCACCGGGCTGCTGCTCGGCCTCACGTTGCCGCCGACTTTCCCGCTCTGGATGGCGTTTCTCGGCGGCGTCGTCGGCATCGGGTTGGGCAAGCTCATCTTCGGCGGCCTCGGGCAGAACATCTTCAACCCGGCGCTGTTGGGCCGGGCCTTTTTGCAGGCGGCGTTCCCGGTGGCCATCACCACCTGGCCCGAGGTGACC
>JBDHAL010000018.1:0-23295 GCA_039588075.1 Gemmatimonadota bacterium
CGCCGGCACAAGTGGATTGGTGAGGACTATCTCGAGACCCTGCAGATCCCTCTCCTGACCGGGCGAACGCTGACTTGGCGGGACGTCGGCAACCGGCTCCCGGTGGCGCTGGTCTCGGAGAGCCTGGCCCGGGAGACATGGGGATCCGTGGAAGCGGCCTTGGGCCAGAGGATCTCGGCGCGGCCCGAACCGGTTCGCTGGCACGAGGTGGTGGGTGTCGTGGCCGACGTCCGGGAAGACGGGATGGACCAAGATCCCATCCCCGTCGTCTACTGGCCCCAGGTCACGCTGGCGTTCTGGGAAGGCTCGGCGGCGGACCAGGTCCAGACTTGGCGCGGTGTGGGCTACGCCATTCGCAGCAGCCGCGTGGGCACGACGGGTTTCCAACGAGACGTTCGGGAAGCGATATGGGAGGTTAACCCGAACCTTCCTCTGCTCGGCCTCCGCACCCTGCCGGAGCTCATGGCCCAATCCATGGCACGGACGTCCTTCACCCTGGTTCTGCTGGGCATATCAGGAGGCGTGGCACTCATTCTCGGGATCATCGGCGTGTACGGGGTGATCTCCTACGCGGTGAGCCAGAGAAGCCGCGAGCTCGGAGTGCGGTTGGCTCTCGGCGCCCAGGCCCACCAGGTGAAGGCCATGGTGCTGCGCCAGGGACTGGTCCTGTCGATGGTCGGGGTGACCATCGGCCTGGGCCTCGGGCTCGGTCTCACACGTCTCATGGCGGGTCTCCTGTTTGGGGTGAGTCCGATGGATCCCGTCACCTTCATGTCTGTCGCCGCGGGTCTGACTGTGGTCGCCCTCGTCGCCAGCTACCTGCCCGCCCGCCGCGCAGCAGCTGTCGACCCGATGAGCGCGCTCCGAGCGGAGTGACGAGCGAACGCGGATCGCGCGGGTCGGCCTCAGCGGCGTACAACCCTGCTAGATCTACCCTCGTCTAGCAGCCAGAAAGCCATCCCCAGCGTCACGCGTTCAAGAGGCGACCCGGGTTAGCTCCGAATGACTCGACAGCCATTTGCCATACTCGCCCTGATACCCTTCACGCTTGCCTGCACGGACTCACCCGATCAGCTACCTCGGAGGCCAACGATACGCGATAGCGCGGGTGTCCGAATTGTCGAGAACGACACGGTGACCTGGACCGTCCCCTGGCGAGTAGCTGACGTAGCTTCGATCACTATCGGTGGCAGCGAAGGTGACGCCGGCCAGTGGCTCTATCAAGTAACAGGAGCGCTGCGCCTGGCAAACGAGCGCATTGTCGTGGCGAACGCCGGCACGCTAGAGCTTCTCTTTTACGATCGGCTCGGTGACCGCGTGAGCAGAGTCGGCGGGCGGGGAGGCGGCCCGGGTGAGTTCAAATCTCTCGAGTGGATTTCCCGTTTCGGCTCCGATTCGATCGTTGCCCTGGATGTTCTCACCCACCGCGTTTCCTACTTCGATGCCGACGGTCAATTCGGTCGTTCAGTTCGTCTGGAGCCAAGTTCTGACATCCCATTCCCGCGGGCCGCAGGCTTCTTCGCCGATGGGAGTTTCCTGGCAACCCAGGGGACCTAGTGGCTGAGTGCGCGACTTCCGACTCGTGCAGAGCGCGAAGAGGAACCGTTGTTCAGGTACCAGCCGGACGGGAAGTCCGTTTCAGTTCTCGGGTCTTTCCTCACCCCCGAGTGGGTCATCATTCGTACGGGTGCCGTTCTGCCGAACGGTGAACCGGCTGTCGAACGATGGCCCAGACATCTGGGCCGCAGGACGGCATATGCGGCCGCGGGTCATCGATTCTATTCAAGAAGCGACACTCTCCTCTGGTGGTGACTGACGAAGATCTGCGTCTGTATCAGGACTCCATCCTGGCCGCTCAGAAGGAACCCATGCGCAGCAGAAGTCGCATCGCTTTCGGGAACTACCCACCCCCACCCGAGACGATGCCGGCTTTTGCGCCAGACATCCACGTCGACTCGGAACTCAATCTGTGGGTTAGGGAGTACGCTCGACCTGGCGATCCAAACGTCATCTGGAGTGTCTTCACCGACGCCGGGCTGTTTCTGGGAAAGGTGCACATGCCCAGAATGCTCGAGATCCTCGACATCGGGCCTAATGTCATTCTCGGCCTCGTCCACGACCAAGATGACGTCGAGTACGTGCAGTTGTACGAGCTGGTGAAGGGCCGCTGAACGCTTGTAGCGGTGATCACTGCTGGCGGGGCTGGATCCCTTGTCTCGAGAGCTGCAGGGGCTGAATTCGCCAGTAGCTCAACGTTCGCCACAGCCACTCCAGGGGCCCGAACCGAAAGTGGCGAAGCCAGATCACGCTGAAGGCGGCTTGAACGGCGAAGACCGGGATGGCGAGCAGCACAGCCTGCGCTGCACTGAGCCGGCCGAACAGCCCCAACCCGAAGCTGTAGAAGATCGAGCCGAGTATGACCGACTGGCCCACGTAATTGGTCAGCGCCGTTCGGCCCACGGCGGCCAAAGAGCGCACCATGCCGGACCCGGGCTTGGCGGCGCAGAGCATCGCAACGCCGCCGGCATAGCCCAGACTGAGCGCGGGAATTCCGGCGAATACGCCGATTAGGAAGATGACAAGAACAAAGGGGTGCAGTCCGGTGAAACCCTGTGCCGCTCCTCCCACAAGTTGTAGCAACACCCCGTACGTCAAACCGTAGGCGAGTAACTTCCTGTACAGCTGACCGTTCCGCTCGCCGTCGACGAAGACACCACGCTTTAGGAGATACATTCCGAGTAGGAACAACCCGAGTGTCCTCAAGCTCGTGAAGAGCAACCGCAGGGGCATGCCCACAACGAGATAAGTTACCGTTCGATGCTGGACCATCTCAGCGAAGCTGCCTCGCTGGAATACGCGCTCCTCGTCGGCCATGAACTCGTAGAGTTGGGCTCTCGCGCCGCCTTCAACGGCAGCCAACGCACGCCAGTCCGGTTCCGACGGCAGCTGCCGTTCAGGGCTTCCCATCGAGTAAGCGCCCATGATCAGAACACCGGCGGCGTAGACGGTAACAGCCGCCCGCAGCAACGCGCGAGGCTGGAGCTTTCTGAAAGGCAACGCTGCCAAAGCGATGATGGCGTAGAAGGCGAGGATGTCGGCGGAGAAGAGGAGCAGACCGTGCGCGATGCCGATGACCGCCAGCGCCAGGATGCGTCTCAGGTACATCTTTGTGAATGGGCTGCCGCGGTCCTCGGCGCGCTTGCTCTGGAGCGCCAGGCCCATCCCGAAGAGAATCGAAAAGAGCGTGTAGAACTTCCCTTCTACAAGGATGCCCTGGAAGAGGGCCACGACGTTGTCCAGACTCGTTGCTCCCGCGCCGAGCAAGCCGCGGGATTCGGCCGGAAGCGCGAAGATGAGGATGTTGGCCAGGAGCATGCCGAAGATCGCAACTCCGCGCAGCGCATCCAGGGTCGTGCTGCGCTCGGCGTCGGCGACCGGCCCCCAGTCAGAGCGGCCGCCTGGCGCCGCCGGATCGCGGCCGCTCACTCCGACGTCAACGCCGTCACCGGATCGACCTTGGTGACGCGATAGGCCGGAACGAAGCTCGCCAACAGGCACGTAAGCGCCAGGGTGGCCGTGACCGTGCCGAACACCGCCGGGTCGCGCCCATTCACTTCGTACAGAACCAGCTGGAGCGGCCCCGCGGTGAACAAGGCCAGCGTGAGACCGATGCCCAACCCGATCACCATCTGGATGACGCCTTTCCTCATCACGAGTCCCACGAGTTTACCGCTCTGCGCCCCCAACGCCATTCGGATGCCCATCTCCCTGGTCCGCTGCGTCACCGCGAACGACATCACTCCGTACAACCCGATCGCGCCCAGGAACAGTGCCGTGAAACCGAAGATCATGAACATCCTGCTGAATACGGGATAGAACCAGGTCATCCGCAGCATCACGCCGGTCATCGGCAGCACGCGGAACGCCGGCAGGTGCGGATCGATCGCCGCGATCGCCCGGCGAACGTCCCGCTCGATCGCCATCGGCGGACCTTGAGTGCGGATTGCAATCGCCACATAACTACCTACCTGGTTCTGCACCATCGGCGTGTAGAAACCGGCCGGGTTCCCTCCAGTTCCGAACATATCCATATACATATCGGGCACGACCCCGACCACGGTCAGCCACCGCGCGTCATCGTGCAACATGCGGATGCGGCGGCCGATGGCGTCACCCGCCAGATAGATCCGGGCAAACGTCTCGTTGACCACGGCGACCGGCAGCGCCGCGCCGTGGTCGGCCATTGTGAAGACTCTTCCCTGCAGCACTCCGCTCTCGAACGTGTCGAAGTATCCGGGCGTTACCCATCCCGTATGCACGCGCGGCAGGTCTTCGTCCGCCTCGTAGGTCTGGCCTTCGATTCGGACATCGGTCGATCCGTAGCCCGGACCGGGAAGTGCGTTGGAAAGCGTCATCGCCGCTCTACCCGGGATGGCCTCCAGCCCGGCGTAGAGCTGCTCGCTGAACGCGAGCCGGCTCGCCGGGTCCGGGTAGTCTTGTTGCGGGAGCCGGACGCGTGCGCTGAAGACGTTCTCCGTGGCAAACGGTAGGTCGACCGTGCTCAGCTGGGTGACGCTCTTGATCATGAGTCCGGCCAGGATCAACAGGACGCAGGACGTGGCCACTTCGGCCGTGACGAGACCGCCGGTGAACCGCCCCAACTTGAGGCCCTGCGATCCGCGGCTCCCAACCTTCATCGCTTCGCCGGGGTTGGCCGCCGAGGACCGAAGTGCCGGAAGAACGCCCGCGAAGACGCTGGAGAGAACGGTGGCGCCGACGACGAACAGCAGCATGCGATAGTCATGCTCGAAATGGATCCAGAATGGCAGGTCTTCTCCGTCGCCGGCATTCACCAGCACGTAGGTCATCTTCGCCACGAACCAATCCAGGCCCAGGTACCCCAGCATCAGGCCGAGGCTGCCGCCGATCACTGCCAGAACGAGCACTTCGGTCAGAAGTTGCGTGATCAAACGGCTGCGGCTCGCGCCGAGCGCGCTTCTCACG
The DNA here is from genome assembly GCA_039588075.1 of Gemmatimonadota bacterium. Classification (GTDB taxonomy): domain Bacteria; phylum Gemmatimonadota; class Gemmatimonadetes; order Palauibacterales; family KS3-K002; genus JBDHAL01. The sequence goes on from JBDHAL010000018.1 coordinate 5,005, forward strand.
GCGACCTCCCGAGCTCGTACCGATGCACGGGCCAGCAGCAGGTTGGCAATGTTCGCGCAGCCGATCAGCAATACACCGAGCGTGGCTCCGAGCATCGTGTAGAACAGCGCGTAATGCGCCGGCGGGATGAGCCGTCCCCTCAGCGTCGTCACGGCTACGCCCAGCCCCTCGTTGCTCTCCGGGTACTCCCGGGCGAGCCGGGCGGCGATCGTCGCCAGTTGCGCCTCCGCCTGGCCGGCCGACACGCCGTCCTCGAGCCTGGCTATTACGGCATAACGCGGGCCGTCTCCTCGCTGGAACGCCGACGGGTCCAGCTCGGCCGGCAGCCAGAACTGTTCGGCCAGCGGGAACGTGAAGCCCTCCGGCATCACGCCGATGACGGTTCGCGGGACCGCATCGACAAATACCGTCCGCCCCAGGATGTCAGTGGCGCCGTCGAACCGGTTCAACCACAGATCGTAGCCCAGGACGATTACTTTCTCGGCACCTGGGAGTTCTTCTCCCTCGACGAATGTGCGGCCGAGTAGCGGTTGCACCCTGAGGGTCTCGAACACTCCCGTTGTGATCCAGCCACTCTTGTGGCGTTCCGGCCGACCCTCGCCCGTTGACAGGTTCTTCGACTCGGTTCGGTACGCGGCCAGCCGTTCGAACGACGTCTGCTGCGCTCGCCATTCGAGGAAATCGTGCACCGGAACCGTTAAGTCCCCGTACTGGATGGGATGTGCCGGGTCCGTCCGATCCAGGGACAGGATGCGCTCGGAATCTTCGAACGGCAGTTCCTTGTGCACGAATCCGCTCGTGATATTGAACACCGTCGACGTGTAGCCGATGCCGAGGCCGAACGTCAGGATCACGATGAGCGACAAGCCCGGATGCTTGCGCAACATCCGCATGCCGAACCGCAGGTCCTGCAGCGCCGAATCGATTCTCATGTTGAATGTCCGTTTTGGATTGGAGCGAGCCGCGTTCCATATCGCGTCGAGCCGTACTCGCAGTGCGTTGGTTGCAAGGTTCAGTATCGTGCGGGCCCACCGCGTCACGGAGTAACGTCCTTCACCACAGAGAGAATCCTCGATCAGCTCTACGAGGTCGCGTCCGTATCGCTCGCGGAACTCCCGTGGATAGAGCCGCAGCAGAAACCGATAGCCGAGAACGGCGTACGGCGAATGCCGCTGCTTGGGATGGGAGCTCACGTCGCCTCCGCCAGGCGCCCGCCGCCGCCGGCCAGGGCCTCCGTAGCCACCTTCTTTAGAAACTCGGCCTCGGACTCCAGAACCCTCCGACCCAACTGCGTTATTCGGTAGCAGGTTCGGCGCTCTTCTTTGCAGCCCGCCTTCCGCTCGTCGGGCACCAGCAGGCCCTTCTTGTCCAGCCGGTAAAGCACCCGATAAAGGTCGCCCGGGCGCGGCGAGATCCGACCGTCCGTCCTCGAGGCCATCTCCTGGACTATCCCGTATCCGTGAAGCGGACCATCCTTGAGGATCGCCAGCACCAAGAACTCCACCGGCTTCAGTGGAGCCGACCCGGTCTTTCTCTTCCTCGCCATTCTCGTCGTCCCCGCTCGAGTAGGTATCTGGCCAGCTATACGCATTTTGCGTATAGGAAGTTTCATGGATTCAACGGTCCACGTTTCTCAAGCAGGTGGTCGTATAGATGGGGTTAGACGAGGTGGATTTGCAGTGGCTCGAGCGCTATCGGGAGGAAGACGCGCTCGCTGGGTGCTACCCGTGAAACCCTAACCGAGGAGCGTACGCTCGTCGTTCGTCGACGATCTGGAGGCGCCAGTGTACGCCCCTCGGCCGGGTCAGGTTACGGTGCTGGGTCCGGATATGTGGTCGCGTTCGTCAGCGCCAGGTACAGGTCCAGAATGTCATCGATGTCGGTCACCAGGCTCCCCATAGCCGTGCCCGGCTGCCCGAACTTGACCTTGTGCTGCACCTCGTATGGTTTCGCGCGCAGGAAGCTTCCAACAGAGAAACTGCCGTCCACCGTGATGGCCGTGCCATCGTTGCCGTGACAGGCAACGCAGTTTGCTGCATAGACCGCGTCGCCGTTCGATGCGTTACCGCCTGCACCGATGTTCGAGTAGCTGATCGACCCGGTCGGGTATGTCCCGGTGGTGGTCCAGTCGTACAGCCGATCAACGTCGTTGGCCTCTTCCAGTAGGAACTTCACCAGGTCCCAGACCTGATCTTCCGTCATGATGTCGCTCAGGTCCGGCATCTGGTCGCCGACCGTGGAATTCGTCACCGGATCGTACGTAGAGAGATCCGCGCTCACCGGACGGCGGCTGGTAGATCTCCACAGGGCGTCGAAAAGGTCCTGCTCCGACATCGCCTCCGTGGCCGTCTTCAGGTTCAACGAGGATACGTTCGGCCGTGTTGCGCTCGGCGCGCGCCCGATATACGAGGCCGCGTTACCCAGTCGGTCCCACGCATGGCACTGCTTGCAGCGGAAGAAATTCGAGAAGTTGTTGAACGTCGCCAGGTTGGGATCGCTCTGGTTCCAGCCCGTCTCCGGAGTCCAGAACTTGTCGTACATCGTTCCACCGTTGATCCCGCTGGCCAATTCGAATGCCGGGTCCGGATAGTTGGTCTCGTTCGTCAAGGCAGCGTACAGATCCAGGATGTCATCGATGTCGGTCAGCAGGCTCCCCATATAGGGCGTCGAGCCCGGCTGCCCGAACTTGACCTTGTGCTGCACCTCGTACGGTTTCGAGCGCAGGAAGCTCCCCACCGTGAATTCGCCGTCCACCAAGATGGCCCTGCCGTCGGCGCCGTGGCAGGTGACGCAGTTCGCTGCATAGAGCGCATCGCCGTTGGCCGCGTCACCGCCCGCGCCGATGCCTGTGTAAGTGATCGAGCCGGTCGGGTATGTCCCGGTGGTGGTCCAGCCGTACAGCAGATCAACGTCGTTAGCCTCTTGCAGTAGGAACTTCACGAGATCCCAGATCTGCGCGTCCGTCATGATCTCGCTCAGATCCGGCATCATGTCGCCCTCGGTCGCGTTCGTGGCCGGATCGTACGTGGAAAGGTCCGTGCTAATCGGACGCCGTCCGGTGGAGCTCGAAAGCTCGTCGAACAGCTCCTGGGGCGTGTGGTCGGTCACGTGCGTCAGGTCCACCGACGACACGTTCGGCCGCGATGTGCTCGGCGCACGGCCGATGTACGACGCCTCGTTTCCCAGCCGGTCCCACGCGTGGCACTGCTTGCAGCGGAAGAAATTCGCGAAGTTGTTGAACGTCGTCAGGTTCGGATCGCTCTGATTCCAGCCCGTCTCCGATGACCAAAACTTGTCGTACATCGTTCCGCCGTTGATGCCGTCGGCCGCGGTGAACCCGGGCGGGTCAGTGGTCGGGCCCCCGTCGTCGTCGTCGTCGCAGGCCGCCGGGCCGACGAGCACCAGGGCTACAAGCGCCAGGGCCAGGGCCCGGTAGCGTGAAGATGCTACGGCACCCACGTCCTGTTCGTCGCTACAGTAGCGCAATCGGTTCATGGCCGCTTACCTCCTTCTGTTGACGATCTGCCATCCGGGGAATCCGGTTGGCCAAATGACGCTGTCGGGTCTTCTTGCCCAATGCGCAGGTCTCGTACCAACTCTTGAGAACCTCGAAAGCCATTACCACTAGGCAGCTTACGGCGATCGTCGCTGTGGAACCCCGGCCGCGATCGGGGTAATTGCCCCACTTTGGGTGGGGGATTTCACCCTTCTTTTGGGTTGGGGTATGGACCGGAGGGTCTTTTGTCCCTAGTCTTGGGAGGTCGCTTGGGGCGGTCCCGTTCTTGCCGGAATTTGATATGGGCAAAAAACCCACGCGGGAGGTGAGCCTGAAACCCGGAACCTAGGAAAGGCAGGAGCGAGCTTGAAGTGTAAGGTCGTTGTAGTTGATGACGATCGTTTGGTCTTGCAGAGTGTGTCGGTCGCGCTCGAGGCGAGCGGGTTCGAGGTATGGTCGACCGATTCGACGGAGGAGGCCGTGGAACTGAGTCGGGAGGTGGAGCCCGACGTGGTGGTGACCGACTACCGGATGCCGGGAATGGATGGCGTATCGCTGCTCGAGCGGGTGAAAGAGCTGGCGGCGGTTCGGCTAATGTTTGTGTACAGTGCGACGCCGCCGCCGCGCGGCCGGCTGTCGGAGCGAATGCGAGATGTGCACTGGGTCGCTAAGGCGGCTGGGCACGGAGCGCTTCTCGGAAAGCTGAGTGATCTGCTGGAGACAGACGTTGACCCGCGATAGTCCCTGGCGGTCGCTGTGGAAGAAGATGCCGCTACGTGGCGGGCTGGGCCGCCGGATCCTGCTGTGGTTTCTCGTTCTTTCGCTCGTTCCGCTGTTAGTCTCGAACAGTGTGGGCTACGGCGTGAGCCGCGGTATCATCGAACAACAAATACGACGCTACCTGCGAGCCATAGCGGAGATCCAGGCACAGCAGGTGGCCACGGAGGTCGAGCGCCACCAGCTATTCCTGGACGGGATTGCAGTCGCCAACCGTATTCTATTCGAGGCTATTCCGGAGGCGGCGGCAGCCCTGCAAGCGGGGCGGCGGCAGGACCCGTCGATCACGGCAATCCAGGCGCATCTCGATCACGAACTGGAGGAGTTTAGATCGCTAAGCGAGCTCTTCGTCATCGATACGACGGGAACGGTAGTCGCAGCAACCAACGGTGAGCGGCTCGGAGAGGATTGGGCGCTGAGCGAGCTCTATAGACGTGGCCGGGCCGGGAATTTCTTTGCGGCAGATTGGGGCCAGCGAAACGGCAGTGTCGTGCCCCTTTTCATGCTCGCGGTTCCGATACTGGACGAGCAGCAAAGGCCGAACGGCGTGCTCGGGGGCTCCGTGGGTTTCGACACGCTGCAGGCGTTTCTGCGCTTGCCGGAGCATCCGGCCATTGATGTCCATGCCTTCATCGTCGACCGATCGGGCCGTCCCGTGTTCTTCTCGCATCAACACATACCGATAGACTATAGCCAGCCCCTCCCATCGCCTCTGGTCGATCAGCCGCCGGGGGCAATGGCCCGTTATGTGAACTACGAGGGAATCGAAGTAGTCGGCACTTCGGTTGCCGTTCCTGACGTCCCGTGGTTGTACATTTCGGAGGTGTCGGTATCCAGCGCCCTCGGCCAGCTGCGCGGCCTTGCGCTACTGGCTGCCGCGATCGAGAGCGTGTTTGCTCTCTTGCTTGTCGCGATAGTCTGGATCGTGGCCCGCTCGATCGTCGCTCCGTTGCGGCGCCTGGTCTCCGCGGCCGAGTGCATTCGCAAGGGCGACCTCGGTGTTGAAGTCGAGATCGAGCGAGAGGATGAACTGGGCCACCTCGGCCGTACGTTCAATCAGATGTCCGGCGAGCTTCAGTCATCGGCGCAAGAGATCCGTGAGCTGCACGAGCAAGAGATGCGTCGGGCTGCGCAGCTCGCCTCCGTCGGCGAGTTGGCCACCGGCATCGCGCACGAGATAAAGAACCCACTCGTTGGCGTGGCGAGCGGAGTCGACCTTCTCTCGAGAGGGGTCGGGGAAGATCCAAAATCGGCCGCCGTACTCGAACAGATGCAAGCGCAAGTGCGACGCATCGAGCTGGCTATCCGGGATTTGCTGAGCTACGCCACTCCCAAGGAACCGCTCTTTACCTGGACCGACCCCAAGCAGCTGGTGGGGAGGCTCATCGCGCTCGTGCGCCCACAGGCCGATGCCGCAGGAATCAAGATGACGGAACGCTACGCTGACGTGCTGCCGACGATCCGAGTCGATCCTGAACTCCTTACCCAGGCTCTGCTCAACCTCGCTCTCAATGCGATCCAGGCGATGAAGCCCGGCGGGACACTTCAGGTTTCCCTCGAGAACGCCGACGAAAGCGTGCGCTTCTCGATCTCCGATACCGGAAAAGGGATCGCGCCTGAGGAGGTAAACCGGATCTATCGGCCGTTCTACACGACCAAGCACCAGGGCACCGGACTCGGCCTGGCTATAACACGAGGAGTCGTTGAACGGCACGGGGGCCAAATCGAGGTCGAAAGCAAGCTTGGCGAAGGCTCTACGTTTACGCTCGTCATTCCGGCGAAGCCGCAGGAGGCGCTGACGCGATGAGTTCTCGAACCGTCATCGCCGTCGTAGACGACGAGGAGCTTTTCAGAAGCTGGCTGAGCGAGCACCTCGGTGCCGCCGGGTATGTAGTCAAAGAGGCGGCGACAGGCGGCGAAGCGCTGCGCCTGGTGGCGGAGGAGAGCCCGACGCTGATGTTGCTCGATCTTAGGCTCCCGGACGCCGACGGTCTCGAGCTCGTGACCCGGCTTCACGAGATCGACCGTGACCTGGTCGTTGTGATCGTGACAGCATATGGACAGGTGCAGACGGCGGTCAAAGCGGTGAAGGCGGGAGCGTATCATTTCTTAGAGAAGCCCGTGGATCTCGACGACCTGCTGATCACCGTGGAGAAGGGCCTGGAGACTCGGCGTCTGCGGCGGGAAATTGCGGCTCTGCGGACGGAGCACCGCTGGCAGTTTGCCAGCGTTGAATTCGTCGGCCGATCTCCCGCCGTGCATCAGCTTGCCGAGAACGTGGAGAAGGTGGCGCGCACGGAGTCGGCCACGGTTCTGCTCCAGGGGGAGAGCGGCACGGGCAAGGATCTCGTAGCCCGCGCCATTCACGCCCGTAGTGGCCGAAAGGATCAACCCTTCCTCGAGATCAACTGCACGACGTTGCCCGAACAGCTCGTCGAGGCGGAACTGTTCGGCCATGAACGTGGCGCCTTCACTGACGCGCGCGAGCGAAAGAAAGGGCTCGCCGAGCTCGCCGACGGAGGCACCCTCTTGCTCGACGAGATTGGGGACATGCCGCTTGCAGCCCAGGCCAAGCTGCTGCGGTTCTTAGAGGATTCGAAGTTCAAACGCTTGGGAGGCACGATCGACATTCCGGTAAACGTCCGGGTTATTGCCGCGACGAATCAAGACCTGAATACCGCTGTGGCAGAAGGCAAGTTTCGAAGCGACTTGTACTATCGGCTGAAAGTCGTCGACCTGTACATTCCTCCGCTTCGCGAACGCCCTGAGGACTGTGCGCCGCTCGCGCTGTATTTCGTTGAACGTTTGGCACGAGAACTCAAACGTGAGCCGGCCACCTTGACCCCGGACACGATCAGCGTCCTCGAAGCTTACCATTGGCCGGGCAACGTCCGCGAGCTTCGAAACGTCTTGGAACGAGCGCTTATTTTGGAAGACACGCTGAAGATTCGACCGCAACACCTACCGGTTGAGATCCGCGGCATTGCGGCTCCGGCTGGCGGAGCGGAGCGCATCGTACAGCTCCCGGCCGACGGGTTTCGCATGGAGGATGTCGAGCGCAGCGTCATCGAGCAGGCTCTTACGCGAACCGGGGGCAATGTAGCACGTTCCGCGCGCCTGCTCGGCCTGAGCCGCGATACTCTCCGCTATCGAATGAAGAAGTACCGCTTCACAGATACATAGTCGCACTCCTAACGACGACGTACGTGTCCTGCTGAGCTACTAGTCCCTTCGAAGTTCGAACCCATATATTATCGTTGCCCCCCATCCTCACCGTGGATAGGAGCACGCAGAAGTGAGCTACTCCAAACTTGCCCTTTCGCTCTTGATCCTCGCCGGCCCCGCCGGCGCTCAGACAGCAGCTGAGCAGAGCGCGGTCGCCACGGCCGAAGGCGTCGTCAGCGAACTGTATGAGCTGGTCACGTTCGATGCCGGCACAACCCCCGACTGGGATATCGTGAGATCGCTGTTCATCGAGGAAGCGGTCATCGTGCTGCGCACGACCCGCGAAGCTTCCACCGTCTTCTCGCTGGACGGCTTCGTCAATGACTTCGTCACCTTCATCGAGCGGGCCAAGGTCGAGGAGACGGGTTTCGTCGAGGAGATCATCAGCATGGAGTCGATGGTCTTCAGAGACATCGCTCACGTACTCGTGCTTTACGAGGCCAGCATACCGGGCTGGGGGCGCCCGCCGCAGCAGGGCATCGACAGTTTCCAGCTGATCAAGAAGGACGGCCGCTGGTGGATCGCGTCGATCACCAACGATGTGCCGAACCCGGATCACCCCGTTCCCGAAGCGCTGCGTAACTGACGTTCGGTTCTCGACAACCACTTCCTGTAATCGCCCGTCAAAAGGATGTGTAGCGGGCCGGCTCTCGTGGCCGGCCCGCTTGACAGATTCGCTAGGAGGTGCTACTGTGGTAGCACATTGCTACTCAGTTAGCATCCGGCTCGGCCGGCTCTGCTTCTACTCCTGCAGCCAGGGGCTCACGCATGCACCAACCTGACCTGGGCGATCTCGGACGCCGAGAACGGCAAATCGTCGAAGCGCTCTACCGTCTGGAGCGAGCGACGGTACACGAAGTATTGGCGGAACTGCCGGATCCTCCCAGCTACTCGGCAGTCAGAGCGATGCTCGGGAAGCTGGAGGAGAAGGGTTACGCGCAACACGAGCAGGATGGACCACGCTATGTGTACCTGCCGGTGGTGCCGGCGGAGCGAGCGCGGCGAAGCGCGCTTCGGCACCTGGTGGACACGTTCTTCGAAGGATCGGCGGAGCGGGCGGCGCTGGCGCTGATCAAGCTATCAGACACGGGTATATCGGACGAAGCCCTCGAGCGACTCGCCGAGCAGGTGAGTCGTGCCGAGCAAGAAGGAAGGTAGCCATGTCGATCACGTTACTCGCAGACGCAGCGATCAAGGGCCTCATATACGTCGGTTTTCTCTTCGCCATCGTCGTAACGTTGCGCCGAGGACCGGCGGCGGTCCGCCACCTGTTTTGGAGCGTTGGGCTGGTGGGACTTATAGCGCTTCCTCTGCTATCGGTCGTGGTTCCGTTGCGGATCGCGCTTCCGGATACCGGTTCCGCGGCGAACGAGGCCGTCAACTATGAAGATGCTGTTCCTCAGCCGATCGTTGATTCGGATTCGCAGCCGCTCGATAAGAGCGAGAAGGATGCTGGCCGCGTGTTGGCGGCCCCTCGCGAGGGCGCGATAAGCGGCGAAGCGGGCGGGGAGCGTTCGGCGCCGGCGATTTCAGCCTTGGCGAACATCAAGGCCCCGCGTCTGGCCGGTCTGATCGCGATGGTGTGGATCGCGGGTGTACTTGTCATCGTCGGCCGGCTGGTGTTGGGGATGATCGCGATGTCCATAGTTGCGCGGCGCGGAGTCAGGCTCGAGGGACGAGACTGGAGTCGCCAGCTGAGCGAGGCCCGTTCTCGGCTCGGGATCGGCGTTCCGGTTCGCCTGGTGTTAACTCAGCGTGCGAGTGTGCCGTTCGGGATCGGAATACTGAATCCGACAATCGTGTTCCCCAGCGAGGCGGAAGACTGGAGCGAGGAGCGGCGCATGGCGGTGCTTCTGCACGAGTTGGCGCACGTCAGCCGAAGAGACATGGTTGCGCACCTGATGTCGCAGCTGGCGTGTGCGCTTCACTGGTTCAACCCGCTCGTCTGGCTGGGAGCGCGCCGGCTGCGTGCCGAGAGCGAGCGCGCCTGCGATGACCTGGTTCTGCGGGCCGGCACCACGCCGTCGGAGTACGCCGGTCATCTCATAGATATCGTGCGAACGGCCGGTCGCTCCTGGACGCCGGCCGCGGCGCTGCCGATGGCGCGGCGCTCGGAGTTCGAGGGGCGGCTGCTGGCGATCCTCGAACCGGGCGTGAAGCGCCACGGCCCCACGCCCACGGCTGTCGTGTTCGTCGTACTCGCGGTGGCGCTCACGTCGGTCCCGCTGGCGGCGATGGGACCGGAGCGCCAGACCGCCGGCGGCAGTGAAGCGGTGCAGCCGGTGAGTGAACCGACCGCGTCGGCCGACGCGGTGATAGCTCTGATTGGAGCTCTGGAAGACGATGACATCGAGGTTCGCCGGACCGTGGCCGCGTCGCTGGGTGCGCTTCAGGACACGACCGCGGTAGAGGCGCTGATGCGTGCGCTCCGCATCGACTCGGATCCCGAGGTCCGCCAGGCGGCCGCTTATGCGTTGGGCGAGATCGAGGACCCACGCGCTATCCCGGCGCTGGGAGAAGCGCTTCTGCGGGACGACGAGCCGGCGGTGCGCGTGATGGCGGCCCATGCGCTGGGCGAGATCGACGACGCGCAGGGAGTCGAGCCGTTGAGCGCGGTGATCAACGATCCCGACTACGAGGTCCGGCTGGCGGCGATCCGCGCGTTGGCTGAGATCGAGTCGCCGCGCGCGATAGACGCGCTGAGTTCGGTGTTGGGCGACAGCGAAGCCGAGATCCGCGAGCTCGCGGTCCGAGCCCTCGGCGAGATCGAGGACGCCCGGGCCGTGCCGCCCATCGCCAACGTACTGACGTCTGACAGCGAAGCCAGCGTGCGGCTTATGGCGGCGTGGGCGCTGGGCGAGATCGAGCATGCCAGCGCGATCGACGCGCTGGCCGCGGCGCTCTCCGACCAGGACGTCGAGGTCCGGCGGATGGCCGTCTGGGCGCTGGGTGAGATCGAAGATCCGCGTGCTGTCGATCCCCTGGTGGGTTTGCTGCAGGACGATGATGTCGAGATGCGCCAGCGGGCGGTGCGTGCCCTGGGCGAGATCGAGAGTCGACGTTCCGTCGATCCGCTCGTCGGAGCGCTGCGCGACTCCGACGCCCGGGTCCGCGTACTGGCTGCGTGGGCGCTGGGAGAGATACAAGATGCCAGGGCTGTTCCGGGCCTCAGCGGAGCTTTGAGTGACGCGGACGTTTCGGTGCGTCGCGCGGCGGCCCAAGCACTAGGTGAAATCGATCAGGGCACAGCGCCGCCGGCACTGATACAGGCGCTGAGCGACGAAGACCTCACGGTCCGTCGCTACGCGGTGCGCGCGCTGGGCGAGATCGAGGATCCATCGGCAGTTCCCGGGCTGACCGATCTCTTCCGCAGCTCCGGTGATGATGTCGAGACGCGACGCTACATCATCTGGGCGCTGGGCGAGATAGAAGACCCGGCCGCCTACCAGGTGCTGGTGAGTGCGCTCGAGGACGACGATCCGGAGATTCGCAAGGCTGCTGCCCGCGCGCTGGGAGGAAACGACTCATGGTAGCCCTGGGACGAGCACCGTTGCTGGCCGCCGTGACCGTAGCAGCCGCGGCGGCGAGCACTCTCGGGCCGAAGCCGCCGGCCCGAACGGTTTCAGCCCAGGCGGAGGGGATGGCGGCCAACCGTACGGCGCAGATCCTAGAGGGTGTGCGCGGTACGAGCCCGCTCGCCTGCGAGATGATCCTCCGCAGCCTGGGCATCGGCTGGGGCTGGGGCACTTTGCACTACGAGCCCGATGCGGTGCGTGAACATCGGAATCTCGCCGACTGGGCGAGCCGGCGACCGAGCGATCCCGCCATGGTCGCGCCGTTGCGAGCGGCCATGGAAGACCCCGACGAGTGCGTCCAGCGAGTTGCGGCACGTCTGCTCGGCCGCACGCGCGACCCGAGCGCCGTGGAGTCGCTGGTCGATGCTCTGGCCGACGCCAACGCCCGAACGCGGCTACTCGCCGCGGTCGGCTTGGGCTACGCCGAAGACCCCGAGTCCGTCGATCCCCTCATCCGTGCGCTGCGTGACGATCAGCCATCGGTGCGCGCCGCCGCGGCGTGGGCTCTGGGAGAGATCGAGGACAAGCGCGCCATCGATCCGCTTTCCCGCCTATTATCGGATGACTCGGATTCCGGCGTCCGACGCGCCGCCGCCCTGGCGCTGGGCAGCTTGTACTAGGACGACGAAGCTGCTAGCGATCGTCGAAGGGCTCATCGGCGTGTGCGATGAGGCGGGCGCCACGGTGACGGGTGAGGTAGTTCCACGCCCACTGAAGAAAGACGAGCGCCCGGTTTTCGAATTCCACCAGGTACATGAGATGCACGAAGAGCCAGAGTAGCCAGGCGGGGTATCCGGAGAACCGGAGCCGTCCGAAGTCCGCCACGGCAGCCGCTCGCCCGATCGTAGCCAGTTGACCTTTATCGAAATACCGAAACTGCCGCACCGAACGCCCGCGCAGCCGGCGTGTGATCACCTTCGAAACGTAGCGTCCCTGAGACATCGCAACGGGTGCCACTCCCGGAAGCGGCGCTCCGGTTTGATGCTGGAAGTTGGCAAGATCTCCGATCACAAACAATTCGGGATGACCCGAGACCGAGAGGTCGGGTTCCACGATCACGCGCCCGACGTCATCGAGTGAAGCGCCCGTCGCCATCGCGACGGCCCCACCGAGCGGGGAGGCTCGCACGCCGGCTGCCCACAACACGGTGCGGGTCGGCACGGATTCATCCGCGCCGGCAGAGTGCAGAGTCACCGCGCGCTCCGATATTTCGGTCACCAGAGCGCCCGTTCGCACCTCCACACCGAGTCGGGCCAGGGAGCGAGCTGCTTTGCCGGATAGGTCCGCTGGATAGCTCGGCAGCACTCGGTCTGCCGCTTCCACCAGCAGGACCCTCGTTCCTGACGTGTCGATTGCGCGGAAGTCTCGTTGCATGGTCTGGTTGGCGAGCTCCGCGACGGCCCCGGCGAGCTCCACGCCGGTCGGCCCCGCCCCGACCACCACGAAGCTGAGCTGTGCATCGCGCTGGGCCGGGTCGTGCGCGCGCTCTGCCTCCTCGAATGCCTTCAGGATACGTCTACGGATCTCTGTGGCGTCCTCGATAGTCTTTAGGCCTGGCGCTTTTCTCTCCCATTCGTCGTGTCCCAGGTAGTGGTGCGTCACGCCCGTCGCGACGATTAGCGAGTCGTACGGCACTTCTCCATCGGTAAGAAGAACGCGTCGCGCGCCCGCGTCGATGTCGACCGCCTCGGCGAGCCATACCCGTGCGTTGCGCTGGCGCCTGAGAATCCAGCGGAGCGCGGAAGAGATATCAGCCGGCGAGAGCCCCGCTGTCGCGACCTGGTACAGGAGCGGCTGGAACAGATGGAAGTTGCGCCGGTCGACGAGCGTCAGGTCCACCGGCGCACGCCGAAGACAACGGGCCGCGTAAAGCCCGCCGAAGCCTCCGCCTATGATGACCACACGGTGCCGACTCATCGTGTAACGGTAACTTGTTGGAATTCGACAGCCAACAGCCATCAGCCGTCGCTCGATTCTCATAGTGACGGCCGGTCGCTCGACCGTCGACCCTCGAATCTCGACCTCCAGAGAGTCGAACGTCGAACATCGAGCGACGGGTAGTGAGCTGTAAGTCGAGCGACCGCTGATGGCTGTCCGATGTCGAGTCCCAACAGCATCTGGCCACCCGGCACCGCCGCCTGTAACTTGGATGCCCTAAAAGCCACACACTTACCGAAGCTGGAGGTTACCATGCTCCACCGCCTGATCTCCGGAGGTGCGGTATCGCTGCTGGCGATATCCCTCGCCGCACCGCTTAACGCCCAGGTCGATTCCGAGCTACTCGCCGGCATGGAGGCCCGCTCCATCGGGCCCGCCGCGATGAGCGGCCGGATCGCCGACATCGAAGCCCTGGTCTCGAACCCCGACATCGTCTACGTGGGCGCCGCCACCGGCGGCGTGTGGAAGTCGGTGAACGGGGGGCTCACGTTCGAGCCGATCTTCGACGACCAGCCCGTCCACGCCATCGGCAGCATCGAAGTGTTCCAGGCGAGCCCTGACATCGTCTGGGTGGGAACGGGTGAAGGGAACCCACGGAACAGCGTGTCGGGCACCGGCTACGGCATGTTCAAGTCGATGGACGGTGGCCGGACCTGGGAGCACCTGGGCCTCGAGAACACCGAGCGGATCCACCGTATTGCGCTGGATCCGACGAATCCGCAGGTCGCCTTCGCCGGCGCCATGGGCTCGATGTGGAAGCCGAACCCTGAGCGGGGCGTCTACAAGACGGAGGACGGCGGAGCGACGTGGTCGAGGATCCTGTACGTCAACGAAAACACCGGCGTTGGCGACATGGAGATGGATCCGACGAACCCGAACAAGCTGATCGTGGCGATGTGGGACTATCAGCGCTGGCCCTGGTTCTTCCGCTCGGGCGGCCCGGGCTCCGGTCTATATATGACTGTGGACGGCGGCCGGAACTGGAAGAAGCTGACGCCGGAAGACGGTCTGCCCGAAGGCGAGCTGGGCCGTATCGGCCTGGCGATAGCGCCGTCGGACCCGAACATCGTGTACGCGCTGGTCGAGGCGAAGGAGAACGCGCTCTACAAGTCGGTTGACGGAGGGTTCACCTGGCAGAAGACGAGCACCGATTCCAACATCGGCAACCGTCCCTTCTACTACTGCGACCTGCGTGTGGATCCGCAGGACCCGAATCGTGTCTACAGCCTCTATTCGCGGGTCAGCGTCTCAACGGACGGCGGGAAGACCTTCAGCGTGTTGGTCCGGAGCGGTGTCCATTCGGACCACCACGCCATGTGGATCAACCCGAACAATCCCAATCATATGTATGAAGGCAACGACGGTGGGGTTTATCTGAGCCGCGATCGAGGTACTTCGTGGAAGTTCGTCCGCGACCTGCCGCTGGCTCAGTACTACCACATCAACGTGGACATGGCGACGCCGTACAACGTTGTGGGCGGGTTCCAGGACAACGGCTCCTGGCGCGGGCCCAGCTCGGTCTGGGAGCGCGGCGGCATCCGCGACCTGCACTGGACCCGTGTGGGCGGCGGTGACGGCTTCGCGACTCTGGCCGATCCCAACCAGCCGACGATGGGCTACGCCATGAGCCAGCAGGGGTTCCTGCGGCGTTGGAACCTGGAGAACGGCGAGGCGAGGGACGTCCGCCCGGGTCACCCGGACGGCGTGGACCTGCGCTTCAACTGGAACGCCGCCATCGCCATCGACCCGTTCGACGGCAACACCGTGTACTACGGCAGCCAGTTCGTCCACAAGTCCACGGACCGCGGGTTGAGTTGGGAGATCATCAGCGCGGACCTCTCGACCAACAACCCCGAGTGGCAGAACCAGCTCGAGAGCGGCGGCTTGACCTATGACGCGACCGGCGCCGAGAACTTCACCAGCATCGTGACCATCGCCCCGAGCGCCGTGGAGCAGGGCGTGATCTGGGCCGGCACCGACGACGGACGCGTGCACATCACCCGCGACGGCGGCGCGACCTGGCAGAGCGTCGAGGGCAGGGTGAGGGGCGTTCCCGAGAACACCTGGGTCCCCCACATCGAGCCGTCGAAGTACGATGCGGCCGTCGCCTATGTCGCTTTCGACGATCACCGCCGGGGGAACTTCGAGACTTACGTCTATAAGGCCACCGAATACGGAAACCGGTGGCAGAGCCTGGCCAGCGACGACCTCTGGGGCTACGCGCTCGTTGTGGAGCAGGATCCGGTGAAGGAGAACCTCTTGTTCCTCGGCACGGAGTTCGGACTGTACGTGACGCTGGACGGCGGGGGGAACTGGTTCAAGTGGACCCACGGCATCCCGACAGCATCGGCGATGGCGATGGTCGTACACCCCCGGGAGCACGACCTGGTGGTGGGGACGCACGGGCGCTCGGCCTACGTGATCGATGACATATCCCCGTTGCGTTCCATCACGCCGGAGACGATGGCCGAGCCGATACACCTCTTCGCGATTTCCGACGCGATCCAGTATCGCACCAATCAAGGCTCCGGCTCCGGCTCGCCCGGCCAGGACGATTTCCGCGGCGAGAACCGGCCCTACGGCGCGCTGATTACCTTCTCACTCAACGTCGATGGCCTGCCGCATCCAGACGAAACGATGGAGAGGGAGCGCATGCGGGTCCAGCGGCAGACGCGGACCGAGGCAGGCGCGGAAGGCCGCGGCGAGCGCCGGCAGCAGGTGACCATCGAGGTCAGCGACGCTGACGGCGAGGTGGTCCGCACGTTCAGGCAGCCGGCCCAGCTCGGTGTGAACCGCGTCGCCTGGAACCTGGCCCGCGACGCGTTCAGGCGCCCGCAGACCGGGCAGGGGGGTGGCTTCTTCCAGCCCAGCGGGCCGCAGGTCTTGCTCGGGACCTACAGCGTGAAGATCAAATACGGTGACCACGAGGCGACGGGCTCGGTGAACGTTCTGTCCGACCCGCGCTACGACATCCCGGAGAGCGAGCGCATCGCCAAGTACGAGACGCTCATGCACGTGGGCGCCCTCTCCGAGCTGATGACGGACGCCATCGAGCGTATTCGCGAGACCCGCACCGAAGTCGACGACGTGCTCAAGTTCGCGCGCAAGGCCGACCAGCAAACGACGGCCACGAGCTCGAACGGCCAGGGGACCAACGGCCAGGCGACCAACGGCCAGCAGGCGAGCGGCGGCAACCGGGAGCTCATCCGGGCGGCCAACGAGCTCAAGAAGGCTCTTACGGAAGTCGAGGCGGTGTTCTGGACGGCGCCCGGCACCGTAAAGGGTATCCAGCGCCCGAACAATGTATCCCGGAAGCTGGGCTACGTCGGCGGCTCGCTCGCCTCGTCCTGGGACGCGCCGACCCAGGCGCAGGGGTACTACCTGCAGCACGCCGAAGCGGCGCTGGAAGCGGCACTGGCCGAGCTGAATCGCGTGTTCGCAGAGGACGTGGCGGCTTTCCGCGGCCAGGTCGAGACGGCGGGCATCAGTTTCCTCGATGCCAAGGAACCGCTCGCCATGCCTCAGCGCTGAGCGGCGGATACATAAGACGAAAGGGCGCCGGCAGGATCGGCGCCCTTCAGTCTTTTTGTACTGGGAGAACGCGTCTGTCGGCGCCCAGGGATTGTCACGCAATGAGGCGCAGCGTGTCTTATGTCGTTGCGGGTTCGGTTCTGCTCGTCCAGGCCTGCACAACCGTCGTGGCCCCACCCGCTGAGCCGGCTCAGCCGCGTCCGGTTTATCTCCTCGATCACGGCAAGCACGCGAGCCTCGTCCTGCCCGAGCCGCAGGGCGGGATGGTTCGCTATGCCTACGGCGACTGGAGGTATTACGCCCTGGTATCTACGGGCGCTGCGGAAGCCTCGGCTGCGGTGTTATGGCGAACGCAGGCCGCGCTGGGACGACGCGAACTGTCCGGACCTCCATCGGCGGCCAACGTTCGTCGGGGCGTACGCGTGGGGATCGAGCAACTGTACGAGGTTGTCGCGGATTATCCGGTCATCGAAGAGCTGCGTGCGCGGCTGGACTCGATCTACCAGGCGAATCTCGAAACCCGGACCTACAACCCGGCCTACGATCTCGAATTCGTGCACCACCCCCAACCCTATTCGGCCTTTCACAACTCCAACCGCGTCGTCGCCCGATGGCTGTGGGAGCTTGGCTGCGATGTCCGCGGGCTAGCTCTCCTGTCAAAGTGGCGAGTGCAGCTCCGGAAGGCTGACGCCGAGCCGCGGCGAGAATGACCCGCCGACGACCCTATTGGCTACTCTTCCTTAACTCGTACGCTTGGACGCGTTCGGTATCGAGCTCGTCGTACCAGATTCCGAGCACGTAATCGGATCCGGTGTCCGTAATGCGGCCGTTCGCCGGCACCTCCACGTTTCCGAGGAATCGCCTTTCCGCATCGAACACCGCCCACTCCGGCTGCTCGTCACTGAGCCGGTACTCCTGGACCCAGAGATGCCCCAGCGCATCGATCCGGAAGGCTCCGTAAGCGGGCATCGTTTCCGGCAGCGGCGCGTCGTCCTCGATCCGGCCGCCCATGCCCTCCAACATTTCCAGCATGCGTTGCTGGGTCTCGTGCGCCAACTCGGCGGAGATCGGTCGGTTGGGGATCGCGCGGCGGATGATGCGACGCAACCTTCCTTCCATCGATCGCACTTCGATCTCGTATCTGTCTGCTGTCCCGACATACCAGTAATCGGTAGCCAGTGCCACAGGGCGAACACAACGGAGCAACGCCACATCGGTGAACGGTCGCGAGAAGCTGGTGAATGGTAGGGGCTGGCGGCGAACCAGAAGTGTTTGTGCCGTGTCTATATTATAAAGATCCGGGTATCTGTGAGAAACCGCGCAAACACGGTGGCCTACGGGGTAGCGGGTGGCGGGCTTTTCGAGCCGGTCAGTGACCATTAACCGTGCCAATTCGACAGGTTACCGAAACCTTGTCGAGTCTTGGGTTCAAGTCCTTGTAGGTTGTTGACGACAAAGGGCGCGCATTACCTGAACGGGAATAACGTTATGAGCATGCAATTCAGGCGTGCTTTGCTTGGCCTGTCGGTGCTGGTCCTCGGCTGTTCCGGAGACACCCGGGAGGTCAAGACGGGATACGTTGATGTTCCTGGCGGACAACTCTACTACGAGGAGCAGGGCGAAGGGGTGCCCGTGGTGTTGATCCACGGAGGCTACCTGGACCGCCGCATGTGGGACGATCAGTTCCGGGTATTCGCTGGGCGGTACCGCGCGATCCGCTACGATGTTCGCGCGCACGGACTTTCCCGG
>JBDHAL010000019.1:0-56431 GCA_039588075.1 Gemmatimonadota bacterium
GCGCCGGCGCAGCAATCCGAGAATGCCGCCGTCGTATCCCACTTGAGTGAGGATCGGCTGATCCCACCCCCCGGCTCCTACCTCGCGGTTCTCGGTCCGACTCACCCGCACGCCTTGTACGTAGAAGAATTCGCCGCTTTCATGTTGCAGCCAGCCGCTCTTCTCGTCGTATTGCCAGCCGGAGCACTCACTCAGAGGGATGCTCTCGACCTCCATCGTGCAGGCGCGGCGTTGCTCCTGGAACCAGGTCTTCACCTCATCGAGGGTGTGTAGCTGTGAGCAGTCACGAAGGCACTCGAACTGGACCTCGAGCCTTAGCTCGTCGGTCGTTCTACCGGCCTCGGTCTGCCGCAGCGCCGCGATGTACGAGGCCAGGCCATCGGTGTAGTCTCGGACTTTCGTCTCGGACTTTCGTCGGATTAGCGTTCATGCCAAGCCCTCGAGCTGGTCTTTGATCAGTCCGCAGACGAACCTCACGTCCTCTCTGTCGAGCTCGTTGTGGAATGGAAGCCTCAGCGTTCGCCCAGCATATTCTTCGGTTAAGGGTAGATCCTCGGGTTTATAGCCCAGCCGCTGCCCGACCGGTGACGAGTGGAGCGGTACGTACCCGATGTACGCCCAAACCTCGTTCGACCTCAGATGCTCGCGGGCGCCGTCGCATTCCTGGTGGCTGTTGAATATCACGTAGACCGCATGGTAGTTGAGCTGCCGGCCGGGGTCGATCCGTGGCAGCCGGAGCAGCCCCGCGTCGGCCAGGGGCTGAAGGCACTCCAGGTAGGCTTCGTAGATGACCCTGCGTTGGGCGAGGTTGGTGTCGATCGCTTCCAGTTGGGCGGATAGGAACGCCGCCTGGAGCTCGGAAGGATAGAAGCTGGATCCGATCTCTACCCAGGTATACTTGTCCACGAGCCCTTTCAGCAGCTTCTGGCGATCGGTGCCTCGCTCCCAGATGTTCTCCGCTCGATCGAAATACGAAGGTTCGTTGATGAACAGGGCTCCGCAGAGGCCGGCGTGCAGGTTCTTCGTCTCGTGAAACGAGAGGCAGCCCAGCGGCGCTATCGTGCCGAGCCATTCGCCGTCAAGGCGGGCATCGAGGCCCTGTGCCGCATCCTCGACGACGACCAGGCCGTGATCGTTTGCCAGCGCCATCAGCGCGCCCATGTCGCAGGCGATGCCCCCGTAGTGAACCGGGACGATGGCCCGTGTTGCGGGCGTAATGCGATCCGACACGTCGGTCGGATCCATCATCATCGTCTCCGGGTCGATCTCGCAGAACACCGGTTTTGCCCCCGCACGAACAAAGGCAGCTGCGGTGCTCGAAAAAGTGTATGAGGGAACGATGACTTCGTCGCCCGGCTCGAGGTCCAGCAATAGGGCGGCCATCTCAAGAGCGGCGGTGCAGCTGTGCGTGAGCAGAACGTGTGGCACACCATAGCGCTCTTCCAACGCGCGGGCTACCTGCTTGGTGAACGGCCCGTTGCCGGCGAACGCCCTGTTGCGTATCACTTGCTCCAGTTTGCTCAGCTCGTTCCCTGAGAGATAGGGTACGTTGAAGTTAATTGTCATGAGTCGTCGCTTGGCCTATTGACAAGATCCCTCGCTATTAGCGATTCGCAGGTTTCTGTGGAGGCATGCCCTGTTCTCAAAGGGTGCTGGGCGGTCGAGCGCTTTGCATCGGTCTACCCACTTGGGTTGAACAAATGATACACGTCCAAGGGGCTCCTGAACTTGAAACCCAACGAGCAGTACAGGTTTGTGACCGGCATGTTGCTGGCAGAGACAGAGGAGCTCACTTCGTCGAAACCCTCCCGAAAGAGTGTATTGTAGCCGGCCGTCCACAAGTACTTCGCAAGACCCTTGCCCCGCAATGATACGTGAACAGCATGCAGCAATACCTTTGCGTTCTCACGGGCGAAGTATGCAGCGAGCGTCCCTCTGTAGGCTAGCCCGATCATACCGCCAGCGGCGTGTATTTGCCGCAACCACGAATCGTACCTGGCATCAGCGAGTTCGCTTGGAATGTTGGGGTCTCGGTGAAAGCGACCATGGGTGTAAGCCCCACGCGAAAGAGACAGAAAGTCGCCGATGTCGTACGTGTCGACTACACGGACATCGGGATCATCGTGTGCTATGAAGTGTTGCCTACGGCAGAACGGTTCAACTAAGGTGTCACAGTAGTAAAAGCCGCAGCGGTGCAGAAGGTCGGTCGAGCGGCTTGGGTCGACCTTGATCGTGAAGTGTCCGGGAAGATTCGCCACGACCTTCAACGTTTCCTCGTCGAAAGACCGGACCTCGAAAGTATCGATTGCGAAGACCTTCGAATCCCACGGCGTTCTGACGAGAACGCCGTGATCCAGAAGATTGTCTAGAGACATCACCACTGTGCCCTCACCAGAGTTTGCTAGTTCTTAAACTCTGCCAACTTCGTAAGAAAGTCCTGCTCCATGTTCCCTGCGTTGACCTTCTAGTCGAAACGCTCGGTGGCCAACTGCACGTTGCCGGCGGCCTCTTCACCTTGCGGAAGTCCCGCCGCGAAATTCCTCTATTTTGGCGAGGTATTCTTCTTCGAGGTGCGCGGCGTTGACACGCCAGTCGAAGCGCTCGAGCGCCAGATCGTATAGATGCTGAGCGATGGCGCTGCACCGCATGGGTGAAGCCAGCAGCTCGTTCGCCTTACGTGCCAGGTCGCTGGCATCGCCAGGCGTCCACAGTAGCTGGCCCTGCTCAGCATCGTTGAATATGTCCGACAACCCGGACCGGCGGGTGAGCAGTGGGACGCAGCGACTCGCGATTGCCATCAGCAACGTTATCGAGTACCCGTTCCCGTCCATGCTGCAACGCTTCTTGTGGCCCCACCACGTTCTCCCGGTTGGCAGCGGGTAGTTGATAGAGTCGACGTAATAGTCGGCTGCCGACAAGTAAGTCGTGAGTAACTCAAATGGCACGTGACCCGTGAAGACGACGTGTTCGTCGACACCCAACTCTTTCACCATTCGCTCGAGAACCTTCTCCTCCGGGCCGCCTCCGACGACCACGAACCTGGTGTCGGGGTGTGCCGCTACGATAAGCGGAATGGCGTTTACGTAGGTGGCCACGTCGTACTCGGGCAGAAGAACCCGGATAGACACAAAGAGCCTTCGGTCTGCCGCGCCCAGCTCGTCTCTCAATCCTTGAACCGCGGCGGCTCCCGGCAGCTTCTCAAAGTCCACACCCCAGGGGTTGATGTGGATTCGCTCCTTCATAGCTCCAAGCTCTTCGAGTCGCGCAGCGCCTGCCGTGTCTCCCGTGTACAACATATCGGAGACGCGAAACATTCGCTTGACCAGAAGCCTCATCAGCAGAGAGGTCTCGCTCATCATAGAGAGTGCTTTGGGGCCGAGATGAAACAGCGCTGTCGGGTGGTGAGCGGCGATCAAGCTGAGGACTCCGTTCGTCTCGAGCGTCATCGCCATCACTATATCGGGTGACAATCTGCGCAGTATGGAGCGAATCGAGAAAGCAAGGGATAGATAACTCAGGTGGATCGCGAGGTTCGGCGTCCGATCCTCATCAAAGGACTTGCGGCGTCTCAGGAAGGACTCGAAGGGAAGCCTGGGGGTGATGACCGGTACCCCGTCGGCGGTCCCCGGCCTCGCCGAGATCACCGTCACCTCGTGCCCCTTCGCTGTGAAGTAGTTCGCCCAGCGCTTGATGTGCGGGCTTTGAGCGTTCCCCAGAATGCAGATCTTCACGCACTCCCCCTGGCTCGCCGGATTTCGCCGCTCGAGTTAGCCGCCATCTGCTATACGCTCAACGATCAACGGTACTGTCGTCCCGAGGTAGATGAGTGCGATCACCGGGATGAACAGGACCCGGGCTGTTACACCCATGGACAGTGCCAGTTCTCCGGGGAGCCCGTTGATCACGAACAACAGTACCAGGGACCCTTCTGCGACGCCGATGCCCTGCGGTGCGATCGGCAGCGACGTTGCCAGTTGGATCAGCACCGACATCGATATTGCCATCACCATGTCGATCGAGACCCCGACGTTCATCGCGAGAAGCGAGATGGCGGTTCCGGCCAGCAGAGTCTTGAGCGCGGTGACTGCCAGATTCAGCGACAGGCGCGCCTTTGATGTCCGTAGCAGCAGGTCGGTGTGTGCGCCGAACCCCTGCAGCAGCGCGGGCCATGGGCGGAGCACGAAACGGTTTACCAGGTTCCGAATTGTCTTGTTCGTCAGTATGAATGGGAGCAGCGCGACGGCGAACAGGGCTGCGACCACCGCGAGGTCTTTCGCTGTGGAAGAGTGAGTTGGCCAGGCGAGACGCAGGGCAATCGGCGTCATGAGGAGAAGGAAGAACAGCGTTATCAACCTGTCGACGACGATCGAGCTGGCGACCGCACCCGGACGATGGTGTTGCTTGAGTAAGGGGAGCGCGCCGAAGTCGGACAGCCGCGCCGGCGCGAATAGCGCCAGCGGCTGCATCGCCAGGAAGACGCGCGTCTGCGGCCAGAACGACAGGCCTCGGTCCTGCGGCGGCCCGAGCAGGATGACCGGCGTCATCGCGTTGAGGACCTGGATGACGGCCTGTAACCCCATCACCGCGGCGAGCAGGTATAGCTTGCTGTGAAGCAGGGGCACGAACACGGCCTCGAGGTCGTATCGCGACAACAAGAACGCGATAACCGCGATTCCAAGGGCCGTGCCGGACCAGAATGCCAGACGCCGTGAGTTCACCCTACCCGCACGCGTGTGAGTCGCGAGAGCCTGCCTGTCTCACTCTCATTCATCTGCCATGAGCGCCTGCCTGAACTGGCGCAGGTCCACTGCTTCTCCGCTTCGAATGCTCTCCTGCGCCGCAAACATGCACAGGGTCGCCAGCGACGCCTGTCGCCAGGTCAGCAGCTTGTTCGGCTGCCCCCTGACCGCCGAGGCGAATTCCCTCAGCGCTTCCTTGTGACCCATCTGCCTGCGGGAGGCGCTGCCGAGCGAACGCTGCTTCTTGCCGTGGACGGTGAGTTTGGCGAAGTCGTCCAGAATGGCGACCTGGCCGGGCGCCAGGACCTGAATCCGCTCGCGCGGGAAGCCCGTGCCGCCGCTCTCGTTGAACACGACGTTGGCCACGGCGCCGTCGTAGTGAATCGTGACGGCGAAGTTGCATAATTTCCGCGGGTCTTCCGGTGCTTGGCCCAGCGACCGCGCGTAGACCGAAACGGGGTCACGGTCTATCAGGAGATGGCAAAGATCGATGAAATGCTCGCCTTCGCTAACGAGCCGCCCTCCGCCGTCCACTTCATCCAGGCTCCAGTGGTCCGGGGGAATCATTCGTTCGGCAACCGTATAGGTCACGGAGTGAGCTGGCTGTTCGAGCAGGTCGCGCAGCTTGTCCATCATAGGAGAGTAGCGGCGATTGAGGCCGAGCGTAAGCAGGATCGGCTCGTCGTCCATCATCCTGAGTATCTGCTTGAAGTCGTCGAGCAATGTGACGAGCGGTTTTTCGAGGAATACGGCTTTACCGGCCTCGATCGCCCCTCGAAGGTGCTCGAAGTGCTCCGGCTGGCTGGACGAGATGACGACGGCATCGGTACCGGGATCCTCGAGTACCTCCGATACGTCGGTGGTGACGACGGTCGCGCCGACGTTCTTGCCGACG
Organism: Gemmatimonadota bacterium; assembly: GCA_039588075.1. Classification (GTDB taxonomy): domain Bacteria; phylum Gemmatimonadota; class Gemmatimonadetes; order Palauibacterales; family KS3-K002; genus JBDHAL01. The sequence goes on from JBDHAL010000019.1 coordinate 5,635, forward strand.
AGGGTTGCGTTGACGCCGGTCGCCGAGGCCAGGCCTCTGATGTCGACATCGGGCATCGAGCGAAGGTTCGGGAGATGCGTGGCCAATGCGTGATTCCCACAGCCGATGATCGAGATTCCCAGCTTATCCGGATCCCTGGGCCGCGGGCGAACATCGATCGTCCTTCGCCGGTCCGGATTCTTCCCCGCTTCGTAATCGATCAATGCCGCGACTCCATCCAGCGTGCCCTCCCGGATAGCGTCGAAGGCGTCCTGGACTTTGTCGATGGTGTAGGTGCCGGCGATCAGCGGTTCGGGGTCAACGGCACCCTGACCGACGAGTCGGATGAATTCGGCCAGGTTGCGCCTCTCGGTCCAGCGCACGTAGCCGAATGGGTAGTCGAGACGGCCTTTCTCGTAGCCGCGGTGATAGCTGCCCGGGCCGTACGCCCGTGAGTAGCGGAGATCGATTTCGTTGTAGAGGAAGCTCTTGGGATGGATGTCGAGCTTGACGTAACCGACGATGACGACGCGCCCCTGTTTCCGAGTGATTTCCATCGAATCGTTGATGATGCCGCTCGAATCGGAGCTCGCACAGATGATAGTGGCGTCGACGCCGTTCTTGCCCGTCGCATCCATGACATGGCGTTTCAGATCGACCTGCGCCGGATTGACGACGACGTCCACGCCGATGCTGCGGGCCAGTTCGTTACGCTCCTCGTTGACATCGATACCCACGACGACGCAACCCGCTGCCCTGGCGATCATCGCGCAGAGCTGCCCCAAGAGACCCATGCCGAATACCGCCACCGTCTCTCCGAATTGGATCTCCGCTCGGCGCAGCGATTGGGTCACGATCCCGCCGACCGTGACGAAGGCGGCGGACCGGAAGTCCGTATGCTCGGGAACCGGCACTATGTGATTGATAGTCGGAGCGACTATTTCCGCATGCCCCGTCGCCGCGTATGCGACCTTGTCCCCGACGTTGAATCCCTCCGCGTGTTCGCCGACCGCCAGTACGCGGCCCGCTCCACTGTAACCGATCTCGCGGGGAACGGTCATCTCGTGCCACACCCGGCGCGCCGTCTGAGTCAGCCCGGCAGACAGCACCGTCTGCTGCACTGCCTTGCGCATCCACGGGTCGGCTATCGTCTGCTTCACCAGCTCGGTCGGTGTTTTCGCCAGTGTGCTGGACTCGGTGCCCGAGCTGATCAGTGAAACGTGATTCTGAACCAGAACCTGGTCCGGGCCCAGCTGGGGCTCGGGAAGGTCGATGACGACTACCTTGCCTTTGCGGTCGATCACCCGTCTGACGATCTGTCTCATCTCTTGTTCGCCTCTTGTTCAGGGCGCCTCGCGGTCACGAGCACGCCCGCACCCCAGCGGGGTCGCGAAAACTTGCCTAGATAGGAGAGCCCCAGCAGAAAAGGGAAGGCCAGGGCGTAAAAGTGCTTGTTTCGTTTTTCAGCGCCGGAAATCAGGTACGAGACATTGTTCGTGAAGGTCTCGAGCATCCCGTAGGTGTACCGGTGCTCGAGGACTTCCAGGCCCGCCTGTTCGAGCTTGCCCGTAATCTCCTCGGCTGTGTAGCCCGGTCGCATGTGGCCCGGCACGTCGAAGTTCACGCGTCGTCCCAACAGCAACCAGCGCCGGTAGTAACCCGGAACGTGCACCACCAGCCTGCCGCCCGGTCGCAGGGCCTCACGAAGGCGCTTCATCGCGCCTACGTCGTCTTCGATGTGCTCGAGGTTGTCGACGCTGATTACGAGATCGAACCGGCCCTCCAGCCCCAGCGACGTCACGTCGCCGATCTCGAATCGACAGTTGCTGATCCCTGCCCGGCTCGCGATGGTCGTCGCTCGGTTGACTGCCGCTTCGTCGATGTCGACGCCCAGGACCTCGGCTTCCCTGTGTTGCTTTGCCAGTTGCATCGTGAATACGCCGGGACCGCTGCCGGCATCGAGGATCCTGTCGTACTCACCGCGCGCCGCCGGTAGCACGTGCCTCAGTCGGATACGCAGGCCGTTGACCGGAACTCCGAGCCAGCGAACGTATAGCCGCTCGAGGCGCGAGAGATCCGGATCTAATGATTGCTCGGAGCCCGGGAATCCGATCATGTCGTATCGTTCCCGCACAGTTCCAGGTAGCAGCCGATGGCCTGGCCCATCCATGCCTGGCACCAGCGTAGCAGGCGGACCCGGGTGCGATAGAAGCGACGTCGCTGGTAGTAGAACCATCCGCTGCGTGGGTCGTACATGTTCTCCATCGTCCAGGTGAGCACCTTGCGCGAAAAAGCGCTGCCTTCGCCGAGCGCGCGGTCCGCCAGAGCGAACGTGATCACTCCCTGGGCGGCGCCGTGGATGTCAAAGGGGTACTTCCGGTCGTTCATGAAACGGGGCGCGCCGTTCTCCTCGAATAGGTGCTCTCGGTAGTACCGCAGGCCTTTGAGGTATGCGCTCTGGAACTCGTCGCTCCGCGCCGACTGTCCATAGGCGAGGATCGCGTCCAGAATAAATCCCGTGTGGTAGTTGTCGTGCGTTATGTGACTGGCGGACGGAGGCTCGGCGTAGAACCAGGCGCCGTAATCGGTCTGCTTGGAAACGACGTAGCGGATCAGCCGGGCCGCCTCGGCCATCAGGGCCTCGTCGCTGCTAATCGACGCGAGGCGGGCGGCGGCCGCGCCGGCCAGCGCCGGGACGTCCATCACGATCCAGGTCACCGACTCGCTCGGTACATAGCTGACGCAGCGGTGAAGGTCGTCCTCGTATAGCGTGTTGGGAGCCTCGAGGAGGAACTCGACCGCCTGACGCGCTACATCGAGGTAGCGTTCGTCCCCCAGCGTCTCATACCCGTCGAGGAACGCCTGGACGACAAAGGATGTCACCACTCGGTTCGGATAATGGCGGGAAGCGAAGAAGCCTACATCTTGCCACGGATAGGGGTATCCCCAAGCGGCCCAGGGGAAATCGCCGGAGGTCGAACCGGCCAGCCAGTCGAGCAATCTTCGTGCTTCTTCCGCGCTCTCCTCTTCTCCGCGGGTCCGGTAGCGACCGAGCAACGCCCGCGTGAACAGTGATAGGCCTTTAGCGTTGCGGGCCGTTCCGACGCCGATCAGCGGGCGCACGTGGATGGGTGAGCGCATGACCAGTTGGGTGAAGCCGAGGCGCATCCACTTCGACTCACCAGCCAACCGCTCCAGCCACGGCGCGTTGAGCGCGTCGTGTTTCGAGTGCCCCCTGTAGTCGACATCCAGAGCGCCGTTCAAGATGCGCTTCTGGACCGCAGCAAGCCCGGATTCGGGCATCGCGCTTGACTCGGCCGGGTTCAACGACAACACCGGAGGGGTTTCCACGGAATCGGCTAGCGTGTCTCGTGAGTGCCCGGAGCGTCGGGCTCCGATCGTCGCGAGTCCATTGCCTCTTCGACTTTCTTCAGTCGCCAGTCGACCCCCTCCAGTAGTTTCCTGTTGACCGATATGAGGTCGGCTATCAGGCCCACAACGGCCAGGAAGAACCCGGTTCCCATCAGCAACGCGGCAAGTATGAGTGATTGGATGTGGCCGCTTCCTCGGTCCGAGAAATAGAAGTAGAGAAAGCGCAGGCTGATCACGAAACCACCGCTGAACAGGATCAGGCCCTGGACGGCGAAGAAGCGGAACGGCTTGTAGGTCATGAAAATGCGAAGCATGGTCAGGATCTGGCGGTTTAGGTAGCCGGGTAGACTTCTCACCAGGCGCGACGGCCGCAGATCCTTGTTCGTCCTTACGGGGACGGACGTGATCGACATGCCTTTCTGGCCGGCCTGGATTATCGTCTCGATTGTGTACGTGTATTCGTTGAAGACGTGAAGCTTCATCGCTGCTTCGCGGCTCAATGCTCGGAATCCACTCGGCGCGTCTTGCACGTCGGTCCGACTGATGATCCGTGTAGCCCAGCTACCGGCCCGCTGGAGCAGCTTCTTCGCAGCCGAAAATTGCCTCATCTCGTTGATCGGACGCGCGCCGACCACGATCTGGGCCTCGCCATTCAGGATTGGCTCGATCAGCTTGGGAATGTCCTCTGCACAGTACTGGTTGTCTGCATCCGTGTTGACGATGATGTCCGCGCCCGCCCTCAGCGACGCCTCGAGTCCTGCCACGAATGCCCGCGCCAATCCCTGGTGCCGCGGCAGGCGCACTATGTGGTCGACCCCGCTCCGGGCGGCCACCTCCGCCGTTCCGTCCTCGCTGCCGTCGTCGATCACCAGCCACTCCACTTCGTCCACTCCCGGAACTGCCCGTGGTAAGGCCGAGAGCGTCACCGGAAGGCTCTCCTCCTCGTTGTAGCACGGGATCTGGACGATCAACTTCGCCATCTGTCAGCAGGCCTATGTACGTGGGGCGGCGGGAGGGGGGGTGCCTGAAAGATGTGGCAAACGGTCACTGAACTCAATGGCAGGCAGAAACTTGCGCAGGTGGGGCGCAGGCCGCAGGCGGCGGTCTCCGGGTCTTGCATTTTGCAAGAGTTGGGCATATCCTTCTGCGTCGGGTCCGCCGGCTTTCTGGTGAACTGTATGAGTCTCATCGCTCGAATCCCCCGTTGTACCTTCCGATTAGTGGTCCAAACGCACTGAAGCGCCGTGGCGGCCGGCGAGCGCCACGCTGAAGAGACGAATCGAGTGAAAACCGCTGAGCAAAGAAGCGCTGCCGGCGAGTCCCCTGTGACGGAACCGAGTGCGGCGAGGGTTTCGAAGCCGCAAGGGTCCGGCGAAGGCAGATTTCCGCGCCGGGACGTGTTGCGCTGGATATACCTGACGCGCATCGGTCTGGCGGGGGGCCTGTTCGTCGGAGCGGTCTTCGCGTGGACGGCGGCGTCTCCCGTCCGCACGCTGACAGCGACCCTGGTGCTGGTGTTCGCGCTGGTTCTAACGCCGGCCTCCTACTGGTACACCCACATACGGCAGCGGCGCGTCGACATGAGCTTCGTCTACACGCAGGCGATCTTCGACGCGTTGCTGGTGACCCTGACGGTTGATCTCACGGGAGGAAGCAACAGCGTCGTTGCGCCCCTCTACATCCTGCTGATCAGCGCCTACACCCTTATGCTGCCGCTGAGCGGTGGCTTCCTCGTGACGGCGATGGCCTGCATCGCGTACATAGCCGATGTCGTATGGGGTCAGGGAACAGCGGTCAATACGGTCGTCGGGCTTCAGTTGGGAATATTCGTTCTGGTGGCGCTCATGGTCGGAGCGATAACCACTAAGCTGACTCAGACGGGGGCGGAGCTGACCTCGGTAGAGGATGCTCTGCAGCAGTTGAGGCTCGATACCGACGACGTGCTGGGCAACATTCCGACGGCCGTACTCACCATCGATGGCGAGGGTAGGCTGGCCTATGCGAACCCAGCGGCTGAGACGCTGCTCGGCATATCAGCCGACGCCTGGCGAGAAAGGCCGGTCCTTTTCGAACTGCACCAGCGCTCCACAGAACTGCAGCAGATACTCGAACGAACGCAGCGGTATCGAATGCCAGTGTCCAGCGCCGAGATCACGGTAAGTCGGAATTCCGGCGACATACCGGTCGGTATCAGTACTGCCGTGCTCGAGCGCAAGGAGGGGCCGCCGTCGGTCACCGCGATCATGCGGGACATCTCGGATGTGAAGCGGATTCAGAAGTTGCGTCAACGCACGGAACGATTGGAAGCCGTAGCCGAGCTCTCCGCCTCTCTCGCCCACGAGATCAAGAACCCGCTGGCCTCGATCAGCAGCTCGGTTCAGCAGCTCGAGCTCAGCAGCGGAGCCGACGACGACGATCGCCTGTTGTCGCGCCTCATCCAGAGGGAGTCGGATCGCCTGTCCCGTCTGCTGAGCGATTTCATCGATTTCGCACGGATTCACATCGAGCGTTCAAGAGAGCTCGATCTGAGGAGCGTCGTTACCCAGGCGGTGGAGCTCATACGACAGCATCCTGCGTATGGCGAGGATACGACGATCGAAGTCCGGCTGGATGAGGAGCCCGTGATCTTCGACGGCGATGAGGACCTGATGCATCGAGTCGTGACGAACCTGGTCCTCAATGCGCTTCAGGTGGCCGAACCCGGCAAGAAGACAACGGTCGCGGTGGAGGCTTACAACTCCGCCGGCCGGCCGGCTCTGTTGGGCGTCGATATCACGGACCCGGTGACCCTAACGGTAGCCGACGACGGCCCCGGTATCCCCGATAGCGACCTGAAACGCGTATTCGATCCGTTCTTCAGTCGGCGAGCCGGTGGCACGGGCCTGGGCCTGGCCATCGTTCACAGGGCCGTCCGTGAGCACGATGGCACCATCCTCGTGACGTCGACGACCGAAGCCGGCACTCAATTCACCGTGTGCCTGCCGCGCAAATCGCCCGCTACATAGCACTCTATAGCAGAACCGGAGACACGTCGTGAACAATTCCAGCCCTAAAATCCTGATCGTTGATGATGAACAGGGCATTGTAGATACGCTGACGATCCTCCTCAAGCGGGAGGGCTTCGAGGTGGTCTCTGCTCTTTCGGGCGCCGATGGCATCGAAAAGCTCGGGGAGCAACCCGACGTCGTATTGACCGACATCAGGATGCCCAAGGTGAGTGGAATCGACGTCCTCTCTGAGGCGCGTGCCAGGCATCCGGATGTGCCCGTCGTGCTGATGACCGCGCAGGCGTCACTGCAGTCGGCTATTCAGGCGGTCAACCAGGGTGCCTTCTACTACATCCAGAAGCCGTTTACGAATGACGAGTTGCTTGCCATCCTGCGTCGGGCGGCGGATTTCGGTAGGGTCACTCTGGAAAACCGCTCGCTCAAGCGGGAGATTCGCAAGCGAGATCGCTCGTCGCATTCCAGGCCGATCGGTCGCTGCCAGAATTTCCTCGACGCTCTCCAGGTCGCCGAGACTGTCGCGCCCACTGAGTCAACCGTTCTGATCCAGGGCGACAGCGGAACAGGCAAGGAAGTCCTCGCGCGCTTCGTCCACGAACTGTCGCAACGCTCCGAGAATTTGTTCCTGAGCATCAATTGCGGCGCTCTCCCCGAGAGCCTTCTCGAGTCCGAGTTGTTCGGCCATGTGAAGGGAAGTTTCACCGGGGCGCACCGCGACAAGCAGGGCCTGTTCCTCGCGGCGAACGGCGGCACCCTGTTCCTGGACGAAGTGGGAGAGATGGTTCCTGCCACACAGGTCAGGTTGCTTCATGTCCTCCAGCAACACGAGGTGATCCCCGTGGGCGCCACGGAACCGGTTAAGGTCGATGTTCGTATCATAGCCGCCACGAACGCCGATCTCGAGGAGCAGATTCGCCAGGGCAATTTCCGCAGCGACCTTTTCTATCGGTTGAATGTGATCGCGCTCAACCTGCCTCCACTATGCGAGCGGCGCGATGACATCCCCTTGCTCGCCGAGAACTTCCTAAACCGATTCGCCAGCCGTCGCGATGCGGATCCGCTGCGACTCACGGAAGAAGCACTCGATGCTTTGCTCGCATACGATTGGCCGGGCAACGTGCGGGAACTGGAAAACGCGCTCGAGCGGGCCGTGGCTATGGCTCAGAGCGAGGTGATCGACAGGGATGTCCTGCCCAAGCGCGTGATCGAGCCGCAGCCCGTTCCCCTCGTGACCCAAGGTCAACCGGAGAACCCGCCGCTCGAGATCATCGAGCGCGCCTACATCGAGTGGGTCCTGAAGACGGAGGGTGGCAACAAGACGAGGGCCGCGGAAGTACTCGGTATCGACCCTTCCACGCTCTATCGCAAGCTGGCCCGGTTTGAGTCGGAGAGCTGAAGACCCTTCGCTACCCGGCTTCCGCCTCGGTCTGGGCGTCGGTTCCGTCGCGAAGCCGCAGGATCGTAAAGCCGCGTTCCCGGTAGACCGGTGTCAAGCACCTCTGGACGAAGGCCGGGAAGGAGTCGATGCCGAGAGTCTGCGGCTCCGTGCCGCGGAGGATGTAGTAGCGGGCTGCCAGGTCGCTAACCACGACATGAGTGATTCCAGATCCCTCGAGACAGCCGGTGTCGGCCTCCGCCAGCGGAGCGAGAAAGGCCCAGTTGGTCAGCACGTTGTCCTGGATGACTTGGGGCTCGAAGTAGTACCCGCGAGCCTCGAACAGGAGAAGCACTCGCGCGTTCTCCGGCACCAGGCGGTTCGTCGCTTCGGTGAGTCGGTAGTAGTACGTGAAACCCGTCTCGAGGTACCGGTTCTCTGATACGGTGCCGGCGAAGTAACCCAGAACCTGGCTTTTCCTGAACCAGAAGTGCATCGATTTCGCGGAGGGATACAAGACCAGAACACACAAGCAGACGAGGAGCAACCGAGCCGCCCCGGCCGAAAAGAAGCGTTCGCTGGTTCGCGCGGCCACCAGAACGGCGACTACGGTGAGGGGTGCGACGGCCGGAAAGAGATACCGCAAGTTCGTAGCCGGGAACGGGATCAGGATCAGAAGCAGGTAGCAGAGCGGGGGAACCAACAGCCAGATCACCGTTCGGTTTCGGATGAACGCGATCGAGAGCGGGAGAAGAAGATAGAGCATGTTCATGTGGTAGTACGCGCCTTCGGGCTCCACCGTTAGGCGCCCCGGTGCGATGAACAGGTCTATCAGGTTGAAATGGAGGCGAGCCTGCGCCAGCGCGCTGAGCGCTTGGACGTTTACTACATCGGGAATCGCGGAGGTGCCGTAAAGGGAAGCCAGCCACGGCTGTAGCTTCAACTGCGAGAACAGCGGGTACAGCGGAGCCCCGATGACGATCCAGTTCTTCACCAACCACGGGGCTCCGGCGGCAACGGCCAACAGAGCGAACAGTGACAGGGGTCGGATCGAGGCGCCAAGCGAACGGCAATGGGAACGTGCCGTCCAGATGATCAGTGGGCTGAGGGCGGCTGAGTAAGCCAGTGCGTGGTACTTCGTACCGATGGCGAACCCGAGAATCAGGCCGGACAGGTAGAACAGCGACAAACGCGAGGGCTCCGCTAGCGCGATCAGCAGCGCGTACTGAGCCATGAATAGGTAGAACGCCAGCGTTACATCGATCCGGGGGGTGATGGCGACGAGCAGGATGCCGGTCGTTGCCCAAAGTTGTGTCAGGCTGAGGCTGGCGGTCGCGCCGCCGAAGAACCGTGCCGCAAGCGAGAACATGGCGAGCGCCAACAGAAGCGCGAAGCACGTGGGAGGAAGACGCGGCCTTCCTCGAGGAATAGGCGCGGCACCTCCAGGTGGTACATCAGGCTGTCCCAGTCGGCCGGCGGAGCACTGGCCTGGATCGCGAGAGCGATGGCGACGACGCCGAACACGATCGCAGCGAGTATCAAGTAGGCCGGGTGTTCGCTCTGAGATCTCACCTGGCCGATGGCTCGCGCCCAAAGACTTGGAAGCTCAGCGAGTTCGCGTCGCGCGGTCGCGGCCGCGACGATAGGAACGAGAATGACGACGGGCCCGTTCAGAACGGAGGCCAACCCGCAGGCGAGGTAAGAGGTGGAGATGAGCGCCGCGCCGACGGCGGTGCAAAACCCGATTTCCTCCAGCGGTTGCTCCCACGCCAGTCGGAAGCGGGCGAGAACGAATCGGCCGATGGCGGTGGACGCGGCCAGCAGCAGGACGGCGACGAAGATACCGAAGACGTGGTCAAAAACGGCGAGCGGGCCGGTGTAGGTGGCGCCTTCAGGTTGCAGGTAAAAGTGGACGGCACCCGTAACGAGAAAGAGAGCCGCGGCGAGAGGACCTGCCGGACGAAGGCGTCGGGGGCGCTCGACGTTGCTCGAACTGCTCTGAGGGTCGGGGGCCACGTGTCGGTGCCTCTCTTGCAGTGGAGTGAAGCTTGGTCGGCGGGGGTGATGGGAACCTTGAAGATAGGGTGGTAGTAGGAAATGGCAATCCTCGCCCAGCGAATTCGCGATGACATGTATGGGAGATGTTGATGGCCCCTAGTCGGTCTGGGTGGCTCAAGTTCGCTTTGCCGGGGCTGGCAGTTGCGCTCGGCCTGTTGGCTTTCTTGCCCTGGGCGAGTTGGCTGGGCTTCGCCGGGTCGATCGAGATGGCGGCTTATCGGACCGTGCTTAGAGAGTGGAGCCTCTGGACGTTGGCGATAGTCGCCGGTGCGCTACTCGCGGCCCGGGTTTCGGGCGGACGGGTTGGTGAACGACTCGACGGCTTGCAGGTCAAGCTCGAAGCCATCCCCGGTCGTAGCTTCGTGGCCGTGTCGGCCATCGCCGTCCTGCTGGCGGCCTGCCTGTTGTCGGAAGCGTTGTTCGCTCGCCTTCCGCATCACGTCGACAGCATCGCCCAACTCTTCCAGGCGCGGATTCTCACGCGCTTCCACCTGACGGCGCCGGCGCCGGTGTCGTACGAGTTCTTCGCGTTCACTAACTCGGTGCTGCACGAAGGCCGCTGGTTCTCCCAGTATCCTCCCGGTCACCCGGGACTGCTCGCCGTCGGGATGCTGCTCCACGCCCAGTGGCTGGTGAACCCGCTGTTTTCGGCCGGCACGGTGATACTTCTCTACGGAGCGGCACGCCGTCTACTCGGTGAGGGTAGCGCCAGGCTCGCGGCGGTACTTTACGCCATCTCGCCGTTTGTGCTCTTCATGAGCGCGAGCCACATGAACCACGTGACGGCGGCGTTCTTTCTCGCCTTGGCCCTATACGCCAACACGCGGGCGACTGGAGGCGAGCGAGAGCTCCGCTGGCCGCTGGTGTTAGGGGTCGCCCTTGCGATCGCCGGCACTATTCGCCCGCTCGATGCTCTAGCATGGGCTGCGGTGCTGGGCAGCTGGTTATTGATCGAGCGCGGTTGGAGGGTTGCGCTCATCGCGGGAGCCGTCTGTGTGGCCGGGCTGTTGCCTCTCTTTGCTTACAACGGACTGACCACCGGGAATCCGCTTCGCTTCGGCTATACACTCTTGTGGGGATCCGGTCATGGACTCGGTTTCCACATCGATCCATGGGGCGAGCCCTTCACGCTCCTGAGATCGCTCGCGGAAACGGCGTCCGACTTCCAGTTATTTAATGCGGCTTTGTTCGGCTGGCCGGTCCCATCGTTCGTATTGCTGATTCTGGCGCTCGTGGCGGCTGGCACCGACCCGCGCTTGCGCAAAGCGTGCGCTCCGCTGATCGCATTGCTGTTGGTCGTACCGCTGGGGTATTTCTTTTACTGGCACAGGGATCAGTTCCTCGGACCTCGCTTCCTGTATGCGTCGATCGTTCCGGCGGTCATGCTGAGTGCGGCCGGGATCGCCGCGGTCGATCGGCGGTTGGGGCACTGGCGCGAGGCCTTCCGGATGGCTCTGCTCGCGAGCCTGTTCATCGGGCTGGGCGTCAAGTTTCCGGTCACCGCCGGGACGCTCGCCGGGTTGAACCCCGAATTCAAGTTTCGTCCAGAGGAACAGGCGCGGCAGGCCGGCCTGAGCGATGCCGTCATCTTCGTGAAGGTCGGTTGGGGCACTCGATTGGTGGCACGCATGTGGGGCTGGGGCATCTCAGCACCTGAGGCGGAGCAGACGTATCGCACGGTCGACGGATGCCGGCTGCAGATCGCGCTCGACGAAGCTGACTCACTCGCCCTGGCCGGGGCGGATTCGGCTCGGGTTCGGCAAGAATTGGAGCAGCGGCTCGGTGAGTGGCGCGGCGAGAGGCTGCCCGTGATCCGGGGTTATTTCCCCGACCCAAGCGTTCGAGTTGACACAACACACCCGATTGTTGCTCGCTGTCGACAAGAGCTAGAGCTGGACCTGACGGGCTACACTCACTACGCGACTCTCGTGTGGCGCAACGATCCCTGGCTGCAGCGCGGATTGGTGTTCGCTCGACTTCTCGACCCGGCACGCAACGAGATGCTGATGGCTCGATATCCGGATTTCGATCATTTCCTCTACGCTCCGGCGGCACCGGAGCGCGGAGTTCGACCGGATCTCCGGCGACTGCGTGAGGAGAAGCCCGAGATGCCCGATGCCGAAGCAGAGGGCGGCAGATGAGGGCTTCGCTCACTTCCGATCGGGCGATGAGAATCGCGGTGGCCCTCGGCGTCGGGGTCGTCGTCGCGGCAATCGGCATGTGGGCGCAGAACGGATCGCTGGTCGGCGTAAACGTGGATGACGGCTTCTATGTCCTTTTGGCGAAAGCGCTGGCGGAGGGCGAGGGATACCGGCTGACCTACCTGCCCGTCAGCCTACCGGGCGTCAAGTACCCGCCGGTCTATCCATTGAGTTTGGTGCCCTTCTGGACCTTCGTTGGATCTCAGAGCGCCGCCCTCTATGCCATGAAGCTGGCCAACGGTCTGTACATCGGCCTGGCCGCAGGCCTGTTCGCGCTCCTGCTCATCGACCTGCGCTTGCTCTCCGTCCCGCTGGCTGGACTCGTGGCGCTGGTCGGGTTCGCGTCGGGCTCCGTCATGCTGGTGACCTCCGGTCTGCTGTCGGAGCCGCTCTATCTGGTCTTGCTGGTCCTCGCGCTGTGGCTGACCGATAGGCTTCGTGAGCCGGTCGCCACATGGCAATTGGCCGCCGTGGGCGTACTGGCGGCCGGCGTGGCTCTAACGAGGACCGTCGGCGTCGCCCTGGTCGGTGCGGTTCTACTGGCGACCTGGAAGCGCTTTGGTACGCGGCGGATGCTGACGGTGGCAGCGGCAGCCGCGATCACCCTCACACCGTGGATCATCTTTTCGCACATCGGGTCCAGTCAGATCCCGGATGTACTGAAATCCAATTATGGATCTTACCTGCAGCTGTATCTGCTCAACCTCCAGGGCTCACCGCTGTCGGTGTTTGAGATCGCCTCCGTCAACCTGGACGCCATGCTCGAGACGTTTGGCGCCAAGATCCTTCCGCTTCGCGGCCTGATTCCTCGAATGCTGGCGGCCGCGGCATTCATCGCTTTTGCGATCGGCGGATCCAAGAAGGTTTTCCAAAACGCGACGGCTCTGGCCATTTATCCCTGGCTCTACCTCGCTCTGGTGCTGATCTGGTCGTTCCCGCCGTTTCGCTTCGTGTTCGCGATCTTTCCCTTGCTTCTGGCGCTGGCGGTCATCGGGTTCTGGTCGCTGGCGGATACGCTTGGGAATGCCGATGCGCCGCGGGGAGGGGGTGCCTTGGACCAGAAGCGACGTCAACTTCTTCGCCGGCTCGCCCTGGCTGTTGGGTTGCTCGTCTTCGCCAACATCGCTTTTCGCGAGGGCCGGTCGCTTGTGCGCAGGGTCTGGGACGGTGCGCAGTTGCACAAGTCCGCCGTCAGCGCCGAGGTCATTGACTGGGTGCTCGCGAACACCGATTCCAGTACCGTGATTGCTTTTGAGTTCGACGCCTTGATCGCGCTGCACACCGGTCGCCCGGCCGTTCCCAACAGCAACGACCCCGTCCACATCTGGTATCGTCGAACCGACGCCCCGGCCGCGGCAACGGCGCGGCTGCTCAGCGAGATGAACGTGACGTACCTGGCGGTCAGGCGGGACGTTCCGGCGGCAGTAGCACCTATCGAAACGTTGATGGAGGTCTATCCGGGCAGCCTGGAGCTGATACACGTGACTCCAGGGGCGGCATTGATTCTCGAAGCGAACCTGGATGCGTTGAAAACCGAGGAGCGAGGAGTGATCTGGTGAGGAGTGAAGGGATGTCTCCGAAGCGTTTGAAGATTCTGCTCGCGACCCTGGTGGCATTGGCCGCCATCCTGGTCTATGCGAATTCGCTGGGGAATGATTTCGCATACGACGATGACGGCGTCATCTACAATCGAGAGTCGGTCCATGGTCTGAGCAACCTCCCAGAACTCCTGGTCGAGCCGTACTGGCCCGAACCCATGTTCGATGAGGAGCTGTACCGTCCGTTGATCCTGCTGACCTACGCCGTCGACTGGAAAATCTGGAACGGGAAGCCATTCGGCTTTCACCTGGTCAACGTCTTACTGCACGCGGCCGTCAGCGTTCTCCTGGCCCTGTTGCTGCTCCGCTTCTTCTCTTGGAGGGGCGCCCTCGCCGGCGGCCTGATCTTCGCCGTTCACTCCGTTCACACGGAAGCCGTCGCCAACATCGTTGGCCGTGCAGAACTGATGGTGGCGTTCTTCGCCCTGATCGCCGCTCTCATCTACACGCGGTCGGTCAGGGACGGCCGCATCTCGGCCCGCTGGGTCGCTCTGATCGTCCTGTGTTACGTGCTGGCGAGCTTCTCGAAGGAGCTTGGCGTTGTCATCCCGGGTCTACTTCTGGCGACCGATCTGCCATTGATCGGTCGCCGGCAGGCCGGGACGCTGAAGCAGTTCGTGCGGGTCCGGCTGCCCCTGTTCGTCGTCCTGACGGCGACCCTGGCCGGTTATCTCGTGATCCGCTGGGCGGTGCTCGGCGCGTCGGTTGAGAGCGTGCCGGACCGCATCTTCGCGATCGACAATAGCTTTGCCACGCGCTTCTTCACGATGTCGAGGGTTTGGGTTCGGTACGTCAATCTGTTGCTGTTCCCGCTCGACCTCTCGGCGGACTACAGCCCCGCGGTCATTCTACCGGCCGAGCACCTGACCGGTCTCGGCGTGGTCGGCATCGCCGTCGTTCTCGGATCGGCCGTCGTGTCGGTCGCCAGCCTGCGCAAGTTTCCGGAGATCGGGATGGCCGCTCTTTGGATAGCCATCGCGCTGCTTCCCGTGTCGAACCTGGTTATCACGGCGAACATCGTCTTGGCCGAGCGCACGCTCTACCTGGCGTCGGCGGCGGTGTCATTCCTGGCGGCGCTGCTGCTCGAGAGGGCGGCCCCTGCCTATCGCCGGTTCGTGGCCATCGGCATGGCTCTGTGGATCGTAGGCTTCTCCATCGTCACTGTGCGGCGCAACCCGGTTTGGGAGAATACAGACACGGTGTTCGAGGACCTGCGTCGCAATCACCCTGAGTCTTCGCGGCTGCTCTACGGCATCGGACTCACTTATGACATGCGCGGTGAGTGGGACGAGGCGGTCAAGTGGTACCGAAAATCCCTGGCCATATGGCCCTACGCAAAGACGCACCTGAGACAGTTCACCCGCAATCTGTATGAGCGTGGCCAGTACGAGGAGGCTGCCTACTGGACGCGCATCGCACTTCAGATTCAGCCAGAAAAGCTCCGACATCACTACGTCCTCTCGCTTTGCCTGGTGCGCGGAGGTGACCCGACCGGCGGTCTCGAGGCGATCGAACGGGCCTTCGCCATCGTCGGGCCGAACGCCGCCCTCTATACCCTGCAGGCCGAGGCCTACGCCCAGCTCGGCGATCTGGAACGCGCGGTGCTCGCGCAGGAGGCCGCCGTCAGGGGCCGCAGGCCGGAACCTGATTGGGAGTCTTGGCACCGGTTGGCCTCACTGCGGGCCCAAGCGGGCGACACCGTGGCGGCCCTCATCTACCTGGAGCAGGCCCGGCGGTCCGAAGGTGCCGATCCGCTGGTCGCTGACTCGCTGGAGGCCGAGTGGCGTGGCCTAATCCGTTGAGGGATAACGGCTTGGAAGCGTCTTGGGCATTGGAGTGGCGTGATGCGACGACCCTTGCAGAATGCGCTTGGATTCCGGGCGAACGGCGGGTTGCGCGAGCGGCTGTATGCGGAGTAACCTGTTGCGGGTCATGAAGTTGGGCCTATAAGGCCGAGGCTGGTCCCGATCTTGCCCATGAGTGGGCGGAAGGTAGTCTGAATAGGATCTACCGCGGTAGTGACTCACAAAGGAGGACTAGATGGTACGGAACACTAAGGGCTTCACCTTGATCGAGCTGCTGATCGTGGTGGTGATCATCGGCATTCTGGCCGCGATCGCCATCCCGAAGTTCGCGAACACCAAGGAGAAAGCTTACGTCTCGGCGATGAAGTCGGACTTGCGGAACCTGGCGGCTGCTGAGGAGGCGTATTTCGCCGACTACCTGCAGTACTCGAGCACGGCCGGGATCGACTTCAACCAGACCAAGGGTGTCACGGTCACGGCGACGGGTGACGGCACGGGCTGGCAGGCGACTGCCACGCACAGCGGCGTCAGCACGGCGGGCTTCGACTGTGAGATCTATTATGGAGCAGCGGGCAGCAGCGGTGCTCCCACCGAGGGTGTGATCGACTGCGGCTAAGCGGTTGACCATTCTTTGGTAAAGGGTAGCGCGGAGGGTGACCTCCGCGCTATTCTTTTGGGGGTACCCCCGCCTTGGCTGGCACGGCCGGCAGAAGGTTCCCCCACAGTACAAACCAATCCCCCGCTGGGAGCATGTGAAAGCGGTTGCATCACTGCGTCGTGAGCTGATCGTCGCCTTGGCCCTGCTGCTCGTTGGAGCTTTGGGTCTGGCGGCTGTCGCCGTACTCCTCTGGCTGCCCATCGGCGGTTCGATCGAGAGCATCGTCCTGTTTCTGGTTGTCCTGGTGGCGCTGGATGTCGGGACTTTCATCGTCTTCGGCGACTACCTTCTCCGGGGGATGGTGCTCAAGCCGGTTCGCGCGATCGTGCACGGCGCCGAAGCCATCGCCCGCGAAGACTACTCGCGCCGCATCAGCGTCCAAGGTGCGCAGGAGCTGGAGCGGCTGGCGGCCAGCGTGAACGAGCTGGCCGAGAAGCTGATCCAAAACGAAAAGCGGCTGAGCGAGAACATTCAGTCCTTGAACGACGTCAACCGGGCGCTCACCGAGGCCCGGGACGAGTTGGTCAGGGCAGAGAAACTGGCTTCGGCCGGGCAACTGGCCGCCGGGATCGCTCACGAGATCGGCAACCCGCTGGGCGCGGTCCTGGGATACCTGGAGGTCGCCGAGCGGCGCCCGAAAATCGGTCAGGACCTGGTGGACGACATGCGTCGTGAGGCCCGACGTATTGACAGAATCGTCAAAGGCCTCTTGGATTACGCTCGACCCCGGCAGCCGGCGCCCCGGCCGATCGAGGTCAACGACGTCGTACGCGGGGCTCTGGAGCTGGTCGAGGCGCAGGGCCACTTCAAGGAGATCGACCTCGTCTTGGATCTCAGTGAAGAGGTCACCGCGGTCTTCGCCGACCCTCATCAGCTCGAGCAGATCATGGTGAACCTGCTCCTGAATGCGGCGCAGGCTGTCGACGGTCGCAGCGGCAACCAGGTCAGGGTGGGCACCGAGACCGTGCCGTACAAGATCAGCGCGCCGCCCGCCCGGCGGCGTGACGATCCACCCGGGATCGACTACTCACACCTGCGCAGGCTGCAGGCCCGGCGCGAAGGGCTGACGCCGCCGCCCTTCACCATGGGCTCGAAGGTCGTGGAGATTGCGATCGAGGACAACGGGCCGGGAATACCGACGGAGATTCTGGACCGGGTGTTCGATCCGTTCTTCAGTACCAAGGAGACCGGCCAGGGTACCGGCCTGGGTCTGGCCGTTTCGGCCCGCCTGATCGAGGGAATGGGTGGGACCATCAGGGTCGTGTGCCCCGAGGCCGGTGGCGCCACCTTCTCGGTTCTGTTGCCCGTGGCCACAGTCGAAATGGAAAAAGACGAAACTGAGGAAGAGGAATAGTAAGTGAATGTACTGGTCATAGACGATGAAGCCGGGGTGCGTCGCACCCTGTCGATGATCCTCGAGGATGAGGGCTACCAGGTCATCACCGCTTCCGATGGCAAGGAAGGGCTCGAACGCGCCCTCAAGGAAGAGCCCGACCTCATCCTCTGCGACATTCGAATGCCGCGGGTCGATGGGCTCGAGTTCCTGGAGCAGTACCGGAAGAAGAACGGGCAGGCCCTCGTTATTACTATCACCGCCTACGGCAGCAACGAGCTGGCTGTCGAAGCGATGAAGAAGGGCGCCTACGACTACCTGCCAAAGCCGTTCACCACGGCCGAGGTCGTGCTCACGCTGAAGAAGGCGGAGGAGCGAGAGAAGCTTCGGCGCGAGGTCAGTCGGCTACGCAAGCGAGTCAAGGCGGACGAACGATACCCGGAGATCGTTGCCAAGAGCGCCGGGATGCGAGAGGCGGTCGAGCTCAGCACCAAAGTGGCGCAGCACCCATCAACTGTGCTCATCACCGGCGAAAGCGGTACCGGCAAGGAGTTGATCGCCCGCCTCACCCACGGTGCGAGCCCACGAGCCTCGCGGCCGTTCGTGCCGATCAACTGCGGAGCTATTCCGGAGAACCTGCTCGAGTCGGAACTGTTTGGTCACGTCAAGGGCGCTTTCACGGGCGCACACACCGATAGGGCCGGCCTTTTCGAAGAAGCGGACGGCGGAACACTCTTCCTGGACGAAATCGGTGAGTTGCCGTCCCAGCTGCAGGTGAAGCTGTTGCGGGCTCTGCAGGAAGGCGAGATTCGGCGTGTCGGCGACAGCACCGACAAAAAGGTGGACGTCCGCATCATCGCCGCCACGGCCCGTGATCTGGAACAAGAGGTCCGGGAAGGGAACTTCAGATCCGATCTCTACTATCGGATAAACGTTGTGCGCATCCATCTGCCGCCGCTGCGACAGCGGACCGAGGATACGCCGCCTCTGACTCGGCACTTCATCGAGAAGTTCTCCAAGCAGCTCGGCATCGATGTGAACGGCTTCGAGCCGGCCGCCATGAAGCTGTTGCTCGCTCATCCTTGGTACGGCAACGTCCGCCAGCTCGAGAACGTCGTCGAACGGGCCATGGTGCTGGCCGAGAGCCCGACGATAAGGCCCGAGGACCTTCCCGATTTCATCCGTCACCCGGAGACCGCCGTCGAGGGGCCGATGGAGGCGCTGCCGGCGGACGAGCTATCTATCAAGAAACAGACGGCCGAACTCGAGCGACGTCTCATCGGGCGCGCCCTCCAGATCACCGATGGCAACCGCACCAAGGCCGCCGAGCTGCTCGATCTCAGTTATCGGGCTCTGCTGTACAAGATTCGGGACTACGGACTGGACTAGACCAGTCCGGACACGTCGCCACGTTTTTGCCGGCGGACGGGCGCCTTCCGCCGCCGGCGTTGACCTTTCTTTGATACCCTCCTGTTAGTCTGACCCTTACAGAAGCCGGTCCGCGGGCGATCGCTTGCCCGGGTAGCCGCGCCGTCCTCCTATCCCAGGATTTGCAGCGATGAGACGCCTGCAAGGAGCCTCGTTATTGGAAACGCTTCTGGTGATCGCGGTCTTTGGTGTCCTCGTGTTGATCGCATTCCCCAGGCTGGCTGAAATGCAGGCGCGAGTGAGCGTCGCGACGGCCCGCGATGCGTTCGCCGCCACGCACGCTTTGGCACGGCAGGTCTCGGGGCAGTACGGAGGCCTGTCCAGGCTACATCTGGACCCCGACGAAAACAGATTCTGGGTGACGGTAGACACCAGCTCGGTGCCCGGTGTGGTCGCTCTGGATACGGTGAGGCCGGTCGTCGATGTGGCTGACAGGTTTGCCGGCGTCACCATCGATGCCGCGGCCAGAGTCTTCTGTTTCGATCCACGCGGCCTGGCGACGGCGCGCGGCGACTGTGACCTGCCGAATACAACTCTCGTGTTCAGGAGTGGAGGTGTGGCAGACACCGTCACCACGTCGAGGCTCGGCAGGTTGCGCAGGCGGTGATGAAGCGGACGGAAGGTCCCCGAGCGAAGGGTTTCACGCTGATCGAGGTACTCGTCGCTCTGGTCGTTCTTACCGTTGGTCTTCTAGGCCTCTCGGCCACTGCTGCCATGGTCGCTTCCGAGATGAGAGCGTCGCACCTGCGAACCAGGGTCAAGGCACGGGCGCAGGCGGAGCTTGAGTGGCTGCTGGCCTCCGGCGCCGAGGGGCCTGGAGAAATAAGGGAAGATGGAGTACGGATCGTTTGGGAGGTTGGCGGGGCGAGCCTGCGAGAGATAAGCCTGGTCGTCGAGCTGAGCACCGGGCGAGGAAGCTTCGCGGATACGCTCGTCGCGCTGGTGCGCGCTCCGTGAAGTGCTCGCCGATCGTGCGGGCGATCCCGAAAGAGGTGGAAGGGAAGGCGAGAGATTGGCTTTGCGGTGGGTATACGCTCATCGAGGTGGCGACAGCGTTGATTCTCTTCTCTATCGTGTTGGCCGCCGCTCACGCCGTTCTTCTTGGGCAGCGCCGGTTCTATACAGCCAGTGTGCTGATTTCCGATGCCCGCGATGCCGCCAGGAGCGCTGCGGAAGTCTTGGCCGGGGAGCTCAGGGCCGTCAGCCCGTCAGCCGGTGATTTCTACGCCATCGCTTCCGACAGCGTTGCCTTGCGGTCCACCGTTGGGGTTGGGGTCGTCTGCGCCGTCTCCGGTAACGGTGTTGGTTTGCGACGGATCGCCGGCAGCATCGGGGCCTCCCCGGCCGACAGCGCCATGGTCTTCCTCGAGCGAGATCCGGACTCGGCGTTCGACGACCGATGGGATGTCCTGCCCATCCTGCGGGCCGGCCGTGGCGGAGGTGGCCTGTGCCCCGACGGTCGCTTAGCGGATCTCGATCTCGACTTCGGCGGCCCCGCCCATGGAGCGACAATCGGCTCTCCGCTTCGCGCCTTCCGTCCGTATGTGTACAAGCTCTACGCCGGGCCGGCGGGGCACTGGTGGCTTGGCCGCCGGCTGCGCGGTGGTGTGATCCAGCCAGTGGCGGGGCCTTTTCTGGCGCCCGCCGATCGAGGGCTCAGGCTAGAGTACGTCGATGATTCGGGGGCCCCGACGTGGGAGCCGAGAGAGGTGGCCCGGGTTCGAATCTTCTTGACGGCGAGAAGCCAGGTGCCAGGCGCACCGTCGTTCGTCGCGAAGTTCTTCACCGACTCCATCTTCACGGCCGTGTATCTGAGAAACCCGTGAGTCGCCAACGCCGCCTCGTCAATTCCGTCGTGCCTGATCGGCACCGGACCCCGAGTCCCCCGGGGATCGCTCTCGTTGCGGCCGTCTGTGCTCTCGCGATCTCGGGCCTCATGGTCGCCGCCGGCTTCCTGCTCGCCGGCCACCAGTTTCGCATCGGCACCGGCGGCACCCAGGCGAGCTCGGCGTTCTATGCCGCCGAGGCGGGTCTCAATGCCGCCATCGTCGGATGGGATCTCGATAGAGTTGCGGCGCTCGAACCCGGCGCGACAACCGTCGTCGCGACGGGGAGACTTTCATCAGGCGATCGCTACGTCGCGCGCCTGACGCGACTCGATGACGCCAGGGACGAAAGAGTGGCGTTCCACCTCTTGGGCTCGACCGGGCTGGCCCATGGACCGCGTGGTGGCCGCCGGCGGGTTGCCTTGTTCCTGCACGCTCACGATCCTGGCGACGTCTGCTGCGCCGCCGCACTGACAACTCGAGGCTCGGTAGTGGTGGGTGGCGGCGCGGCCATCAGCGGCCATGACTCGACGCCCGCTACCTGGGAATCGGTCCCGGGCCTCTGCGAAGATTCGGCTGGTCTGGCCAGTCCCGGGCTGATCATCGACGAAGCCGAACTCATCGTCCGGCGCGAGAACGGTCTCATCGATGGGAACCCTCCGGTATTGGAGGTCCCCGGCGATCAGCTGGAGCGGGTGGCCGAGACGCTTTGGGGACGGCTAGCGGCGGTGGGACCGGACATCGAGTATCCCGGCGGCCTGACGCTGGGTCGCCTCGGACCGGTGACTCGATCCGACGGCGGTTGCGACATTGCCGTCTCGCTGAACTGGGGCGCGCCTCGATCGCCGGACCACCCCTGTTTCGACTATCTCCCTGTCATCCATGCGGCCGGCAATCTGACCATCACCTCACCCGGGAGCGGCCAGGGCATCCTCCTCGTGGATGGGGACCTCTTTATCGGGGGCGGTTTCCAGTTCTTCGGATTGGTCCTGGTTCGTGGCCGTCTCGCCATCGGCCTCGGCGGTGCCCGGGTCATGGGCGGCACCCTCGTCCAGAGCGAGCGGCTCGGGGGCTTGGATCTCGCCAACGCGACCCGTTTCGGGTTCAGCTCATGCGCCATCGACCGGGCCCTCCAAAGCCCGAAACTCCATTTACCGCACCCCCTTGCGCAATTTGCCTGGTTAGAGATATTGGAGTAGGGCTGTTCGGCGGCCCTATCTTTATCCCCCCCCGCCGTAGTTGACAAAGTGGCTACGGGGGGCTATCATTCAGAGCCCTACCCCTAGGTCCCACTACAGCTTAGTAGCCTTCGCTTTCACCGTCGCATGAGGTCGAGCGAGCTTTCACCTTAGGAACCTAGACCTTTCGACACCTATGGCACTCATTGGATTGGGCCGCAGCAAGCGGACCGTAGGACTCGACATCGGTAGTGGCTACGTCAAGCTGGTCGTCATGCAGCATGGCAAGGGACGGCCGCGAATCGTGAAAGCCGCTGCCACGCCGTTGGTGGCCGATGCTATCGTCGAGGGCGAGGTCATGGACCCGACCCTCGTCGCCAGCACCATCCGCTCGCTCTTCGAGACCGCCGGAGTGAAAGAGAAGAAGGTGGTGACGGCGGTCGGTGGCCGCGACGTCATCATCAAGCGGATCCAGATGGATCGCATGAAGGAATCGGATGCGCGCGAGGTGATCCGCTGGGAGGCCGAGCAGCACGTGCCCTTCGACATGGAAAGCGTCGAGCTCGATTTCCAGATCCTCGACCCCCTCGACGAAGGGCTGCAGATGTCCGTGCTGCTCGTGGCCGCCAAACGCGAGCTCGTCGAAAACAAGGTGGCGCTCCTCCTCGATGCCGGCCTCGAGCCCGAAGTCATCGACATCGATGCCTTCGCTCTCCACAACGCCTTCGAACTCAATTATCCAGAGGCGATGTCCGGCGTCGTCGGGTTCGTCAACATCGGTCACGAGACCACTAACGTGAACCTGCTCGAAGACGGCGTCCCCGTTCTCACGCGGGACCTCGCTTTCGGTACCCGCCGTCTCAGGGAGAGCCTGCAGAGAGAACGCGGTCTCACCGCCGAGACCGCCGAGGACGTGCTCGAGGGCCGCACCAGCGATCCTGAGCTCGAGGAGTTCATCGGACAGCGCGCCGAAGAAGTCGCTCTCGGTGTCGAGCGGGCTGCGGCGTTCCTCCAGGCCAGTTCCACGCATGCCGGACTGGCGAGGATCTATGTCCGCGGTGGCGGCGCGCGCGTCGTTCGTATGGCTGAAGCGCTCGCCGACCGACTACAGATACCGGCGGAGATCGCCAATCCGGTGCAGAGGGTCGATGTCGACCCCGGCGCCTTTGATCTGATCTCCATCGCCGACATGGGACCGATGTTGGTGCTTCCAGTCGGGCTCGCGTTGCGACGCGCGGCCTGATGTGCGTGACCAGCTCTTGAAACTCTAATCCGGACGGATTGTGCGATGCTGGCGCTGATTGAAATGAACCTGCTCCCCGGTGGCAAGCGGGGTGCTGTACGGCCGAAAGGAGGGCGCAAGCCGGCCCTCCCGAAGTTCGATGGCCTGCGCGATATGATCAAAGGCGATCCCTGGATCATTGGGCTCGTCGTTCTGGCTGCCATCGCGTTCGTTCATCTCGGCTTCACATTCTTCACTCAGGGCATGACCCTCGGCCGCGTGGTCGACGAACTGGAGATCCAACGCCAGGATTCCATGCGCTATGCCGAGGCCATCGCCGCGGCCGACAGCTTGGAAGCTCGGCGCGACACCCTGGTGCAGAAGTCCGCGATCATTCGCGAGATCGATTCCGGTCGTTTCGTCTGGGCGCACATCCTGGACGAAGTCAGCGCTTCACTCCCGGACTTCACCTGGTTGACCTCGATCTCCCAGACCGCCGGCGGCGGCAATCTGGTCGAGTTCAGAATCGACGGCATGACGGGCCAGACCCAGGCACTCACTCGCTTCATGCGTGACCTGGAGGAGTCGCCCTTCATTAGTGACGTCAACTTGAGTTCGCAGGAGCAGATCCAGCAGGGTCAGAGACTCGTAAACACGTTCACGCTGACGGCTCGATACCAGGTCCCGGATTCATCGGCGATCGTTACCGAGCCGATCATTCTGGCAGGGGAGTAACAGCTGTGGCTCTGTTACCGGCAGATCCGAGAGGACGCAAGCAGGCTCTTGCGCTGATGGCCCTCGTCGTCGGCGCGATCTGGTACGCGGGCAAGATCTACCTCCTCGACCCCAAAGGCACGGACATCGCGTTCGCTCAGCAGCAGCTCGACGACCTCGAGTTGAAGAACCGACGCGCCAGGGCTGAGGCCGCTCGCCAGGATGACCTGCGCACGCGCATGGAGGTCCAGGAACGACAGCTGAGAATCTTCGAGGAGTTGATACCACAGTCCGAGGAGGTGCCAGAGCTGCTGGATGCGATCTCGCAGCAGGCGCGGCAGACGGGTGTCGAGCTCTCGCGGATCCGGCCCCAGGCTTCAGAGATCGGCGAGTACTACACGAAGCAGACGTGGGAGCTGTCGGTGAAAGGGGAATACCACGACATCGGCAGGTACCTCGGCCGCATCGCCTCGCTTCCACGGATCATCAAGCCCGGGAGCATTCAGCTTTCGCCGGCGCCCAGAAGTCGCGCCACCCGGGACATGGAGGCTCCGTTGGAAGTGTCCTTCGTTGTAGAAACCTTCGTGCTCGGCGCACAGTCGGGCGCGGGTTCTGAGCAAGGAGCGTCCCGGTGATTAATCCCGCCCTGATCTTGGTGACGGTGTTTGCCGGCTTGACGTCCGGCTCACCGCCGAGCGCGCCGGCGGGTCAAGACACGACGGCGGCTCCGCAAGCGACCGCAACGGCTCAGAGCGTCTATCGGCGCGAGAAGTTTGTTTATCCGACCGACAATCGGCGCAATCCGTTTGTCAGCCTTCTGGAGGCCGATGACGCCGGTCCCCAGTTTACCGACCTGGATCTCGTCGGTGTGATCTTCGGTGGCTCCGCAGGTAGCGTGGCTACTCTGATCGATCGCGCCACAGAGAAGCGCTATCGCGTGCGCCGCGGTGATTCCGTCGGCAGTGCCCGTGTAGTCGAAATCCGGCCTGACGCAGTCGTCTTCCAAGTCACCGAATTCGGCTTGACCCGCAGTGAGACACTGCGCATACGGAGAGAAGAGGAGGAGCAAGGATGATGCTCCATACGTTGTTCTTCATGTGGGCTGCGGCCGGCGGAGGTGACCCCGCCACCGTCACGGAACTCAGA
This sequence comes from Gemmatimonadota bacterium, assembly GCA_039588075.1. Taxonomy (GTDB): domain Bacteria; phylum Gemmatimonadota; class Gemmatimonadetes; order Palauibacterales; family KS3-K002; genus JBDHAL01. Next base: position 30,533 of record JBDHAL010000019.1, read on the forward strand.
GTGGAACCGGTGGCCGGGTACACCGAGGTCGTCGTACGCACGAGCGGGGAAGTGGGATACTCCGACTTCCTGCTCACCGACCCGCCGCGCCTCATCGTCGACCTCAAGGGCGCTCGGCATGCGTTGCCGCGCGACAACTTCGAGGACATCCATCGCGGTGGCGTCGTACGGGTGCGGACCAGTCAGTTCCGCGACGACGTCGTCCGTATCGTCGTGGAGCTCACCGAGCCCACCAGCTACACGCTGACGCGTCAGGGTGGAGAGATCAGGGTCTCGTTCCCCAACCTGGCCGGCCTGTCGTTCAATTCTTGGGGCAGCCAGCCCGGCGCGCCAAGTCCCGCGCCGGCGGACCTGCAACCGGCGCCCGCCGCCGCGCCACCGGCGGTAGGCCGGCCGGCGCAGCAACAGGCTACCGCTCAGGATTCGCCGTTCCGCCAGGAACAGACCCCTCCCAGCCAGATGCCCCGGATCACGGTCACTTTCGAGAACACCGACATCCGGGACGTTCTGAACAACTTCGCCGATTTCACCGGGAAGTCGTTCATCCCGGGCTCGGGAGTCGAGGGCAACGTCACGGCGAATATCCGAAATCAGCCTTGGGATCTGGCGTTGAAGGCGATCCTCGAGGCGCACGGCCTGACCGCCGTCGAGACGGCAACCGGCATCATCCGGGTCGATCAGCTGGAGAACCTGCAGCAGCGGCAGCAGCTGGTGCAGCTGCAGACGCAGATCTTCAAGATCAACTACGCGCCGGTCGGTGAGATCGCGGCGGCCATCGAGCCTGCGATGTCCGATCGTGGGCGGGTGATACCGAACGACGCGACGAACTCGATCATCGTGACCGATCTCGCCGAGAACATCGAGATCACGCGCCAGCTCATCAGCGATCTGGACCAGCGCACGCCTCAGGTGGTGATCTCGGCCAAGATCATCTTTGTCGACCGTACGGACATCGAGGAGCTGGGAATCGGCTGGGACCTGAAGGACACTCGGGGTAACCAGTTCAACGAGATCATCCCCGGACCGGATAACGATCCTCGGTCTTGGGAGCTCGTCGATGCCAACTTCGACGGCATTCCCGAGACCGTGGTGAGGCCGCTCACTTCCAACAACCAGGTCTCTTTCAGCGGGTCGTCGATCGCCGCGCTCGCCAACGCGCGTGACCGGATCGCGACACCGGCGCTCCAGCTTCTGACTTCTGCCGCTATCGGTGACTTCAGGCTCTTCACTTTCATCGACGCTCTCGAGCGCATGGATCTGTCGGATCTCGTCGCGGCGCCGACCATCCAGACGATGGACAACCAGCCGGCCAACATCCTGGTCGGTGAACGGACGCCGGTCCGCGTCATCGATTATGGCTCGGGTGGCGCTGCGGGCGGGGGCGGAGCCGGAGGGGCGCAGGCCCAGTTCCCGCAGTCGACCGTGCAGTTCGAGGAAACCGGAATCAAGCTCGAGGTGACGCCACACATCACGCATGACAGGCAGATCGTCGTTGATCTGCATGCCGAGCGGTCGGGCGTCGTTCCTGCGCCGGGTGACATCGGTGTGATCTTCCGGACCCAGGAAGGTACGACGCGTCTGATTCTGGCTGACGGCGAGACGGGCGTGATCGGAGGCCTGACCGTGACCGAGGTGGCGAGGAGTGAGAGCGGGATCCCGATCCTCATGGACCTCCCGCTGGTCGGCGGGCTTTTCCGGACGACGAGGGCTGATGAGTCGAAAGAGGACCTGCTGATATTGGTAACCCCGCACATTGTGGACGATGCAGGGATTTCGAACTAGATGCGCTCTGCATACAAACGCGAGGGAGTAGTCATATGATAAGCGCTAGGGGATGGTCGCGACTGTTGGCGGGGATGACAGTGGCGGCTGTGTTGGGAATCGCAGCGTGTGAGGAGGAGAACGCCGCTTTCGAACCGCTCGTCGATACGACACCGCCGACGGTTTCGATCGAGTCGGTGGACAATTCGGCCGACACGCTCAGGACGACGGTCAAGTCCACGGACTTCATCGGCGTGCTCATCGTCGTCACCGAGATCCGGCGAACCGATCAGTTCGAGACCCAGATTACGCCGGACGGCGATACGCTCACTCTCGGCCGGCTGCTGGTGGCCGACACCGCGCGTACTTCCGGCCGGGTGACCGATTTCACCGTCAACACGACGTTCCTCCTGCCCTTCGCGCAGGCTACGCCCGTGGAGGTTCGCGCCGTGGCCATCGATACGCAGGGCAACTCAGCCGCCACCTCGACCCTGGTCCTGGTGGGCGGCGCCGGCCCGGGCGGCGGTCTCGGCGGCCCGCTCATCGCGATCACCTCGCCGTTACCGAACCAGACGGTGAGGGACAACACGCTGATCCGCGTGGGTATCCGGGCCACCGACCTCACGGGGCTGGCCCAGATCAACGTGGTGCTGACGGGCATCACGCCGCCGACCGTCCCCGCGGCAGACACGATACGGTTCAGCGAGTTCCGCACCGACGTCGATACATTGTTAGATTTTTTTATACCCCAGGGGGCTCTAGGTCAGCTGACGATCACTGCTGAGGCGATCAACCTGAACACGATCAGTGCGATCGCCTTCATCACGGTGACCGTGGCAACAGAGGTCCCCGGTGACACGATTCCCCCCGTCGTTAGCATGCTTGTCACCGGCGGTGTACAGCGGCGGTTCCAAGAGCCTCCGCGGATGGAGATCGACGACTCGCTGACGTTCAACATCACGGCGTTCGATCTGGAAACGGCGGTGACGCGAATCCTACTGGCAGTACCACCGACACGATATTCGTCGACAGCACGTTCAATCCGGCGATCAGCGGCACCGTGCCGATGAACTTCTCGCTGATGCCGCAGGATTTGCCGGCCAGCATCTTCATCGAGAACGACATCCCCGACACGCTGTTCATGCAAGTGACGGCGTGGGCGTTCGACGCCGCCGATCCGAGCCGCAACTGCGGCGCGACTATCGACCCGGACGGTGGATCCAACAGTCTGGAGTGCACGACCGGCGACCCGATTCTCGCCCAGGGCATCCAGGGCGGGTTCGTCGAGCGCATGGTCGTGGCCGGGCGAACCGTAGGGTTTCCGCAGGGCTCGCTGATCGCCGATGCCGCCGTGGATACGATCCGCGAGTTGATGCTGCTGTCGGACTTCAACTTCGGCATCGTGAGGCCCTTCGATCTCCGCAACGAAGTCTTTGCCGACAACGTGCCGATAGGATCCAATCCCTGGGGCCTGTTTATCGATTTGACGGAGGACCGGCTGCTGGTCAGTAACTCGGGCGGTACCAACATCTCGCTCGTCGACCTGGGCCCGCGTACCGTCGGGGCCATCAGCCTGCCGGGTGAGATCGATCGCTACCAGACCCAGGATCTCAAGGTATATCGCATCTTCTCGGACTTCGACGGCCGCGGGATCTTCTTCCCGACGGAGTTCTTCGAGTACTCCGATCGCCCGCAGTTCTTGGCGCAGGCGGCGAACGGGCTGATCCTGTTCTCGACGGTGCCGGCTCTGGCCAGCTTGCCGGGAACGATCAGGGAGTTCGACCCCGTTCAGCGCGAGATCCGATTCTTCATTCAGTACGCGGACAGGGTTTCGGCATTTTCGGAGCCGCAGCTCCAGATCATCAACGCCGACTCGGTGTTCGACGTCAACGGTAGTCGCGCTTTCAAGATCTGTGATCACACTCGCGGAGACCCGAGCCCGGCGTCCCGATCGTGCATCATCGCGTCCGACTCTCTGGGCGATGCGCAGGTAAAGGTCGCGGCGAAGGTCATCAGCGACGGGTGGGACACGGAGGTCCACTCCGATCTGCTGATATCGAGCATCGGACTTCAGGATACGACGTTCGTGGCGGCTAGCGGTGACAACGAGTTCGTGGCTTTTGGAGAAGGCGACACCCCTGAGCGCTCCGGCCGCATCATTATGTACCGGTCGGCGACCCAGAACATCACGAACTCACTCCAGGTCAGCGACCTTCCCGGCAACGCGGAGCAGAGGGTTTTCGGTCTTGGGCTCAACAACGACGGCAGCCTGGGTGTCGCGAGGGGTACGAACGCGTACTTCTTCGGCCCGGACCAGCCGGGCGGACCCAACGTTCTGCGGTTGCTGGGCGTCAACGAGGTGATCAACGAATTCGGGACCGGCGCGGCGCTCCATCCGGACAACGACGCGGCGAGCATAAACAACGCGGATGAACGGTTGACGTTCCTCGGATCGGACGACGCTCAGATCGAGATCGTCGATTCGTGGTTCTACTCGTTCAAGCGCGGACAGGTGCTGATTCGCGACCCGATCGTCGGTCCGCTCCGAATCACGAGGCGGATACAGGGCGTCGATCCTGCCAACGTCGCCGTCAAGCTGTACGGCATCACCGCGAACGGCGTTGTGGTGATCAGGGTCAAGGACACGGACTATATCACCCCGTAGTCGCGACGCTTTCGAGGCCAGCGGTTGCGGGTATTGGAAACGCAACGTACTTGATATAGGGTAGTCGCCTTTGGCGGCTGCCCTATATCGTCGATAAGGCCGCTCGACCGACCCGGGGATTCGGCGCGACGTATCATGACACGCGCCGCTCGGGCAGGATTGGCGGCTTTCGCCTTGTTTGATCGAGCGCACTCTGACTTATGCTGCAACACTTCCATTTCGTCACCGCAGGTGAATCGCATGGCCAGGGCCTGGTTGCCATCGTCGAGGGCGTGCCGGCGGGCCTGCCGATCGATCCGCAGGCAGTCCGCCGCGAGTTGGCGCGCCGGCAGAAGGGTCACGGCCGCGGCGGCCGCATGAAGATCGAGCAGGACGCAGCGCAGATCATCGCCGGCGTCCGCTTGGGCGAAGCGCTGGGCTCGCCCATCGCGCTGACGGTTCCCAACAAGGATTGGGAGAACTGGCGGCGGCCGATGTCGGTCGACCCGGTCCCCGGCGCGACAGATGAGGAGCTGAAGCGAGTGAAGCTTCCGCGGCCGGGCCACGCCGACCTGGTGGGGCTTCTCAAGTACGACCGGCGCGACGCCCGCGACGTTTTGGAACGGGCCAGCGCCCGGGAGACGGCCGCACGGGTAGCGGTCGGAGCGATCGCGAAGTTGCTGTTGGCCGAGTTTGGAATCGACGTCGCCAGCCATGTGGTGTCGCTTGGCGGGGTCGAAGCTGAGCGATTGGGGCCCGACGACTACCCGGAGGACATCAACGCTGTCGCCGACGAGTCACCGGTCCGCTGTCTCGACCGGGAAGCCGGCGGTCGCATGATCGAAGCGATCGACGCCGCTCGGGCGGAAGGCGACACGGCCGGCGGGATATTCGAGGTGGTAGCCCGGCGTCTACCGGTGGGCTTGGGCAGCCACGTGTCGACGTTTCGCCGCCTCGACGGCCGCCTGGCCGCCGCCCTCATGTCGATCCAGGCGATGAAGGGAGTCGAGATCGGGCTCGGCTTCGAGGCGAGCCGGCTTCGCGGGTCGCAGGTCCACGACGAGATCGAGGCGGACGCCGGTCGCCGGACCGGCGGAGGTTTCCGGCGCCGCAGCAACCGGGCCGGCGGCCTCGAGGGAGGCATGACCAACGGGGAGCCGCTGACGGTTCGAGTCGCGATGAAGCCCCTATCGACGCTGATGCGCCCGCTGGACAGCGTGGATCTAGACACCGGCGAGCCAGCCGCCGCGGTGCGGGAGCGCAGCGACGTGACGGCGGTGCCGGCGGCCGGCGTGGTCGGTGAGGCGATGGTGGCCGTCGTTCTGGCCGATGCCATGCGTGAGAAATTCGGCGGCGATTCGCTGCGGGAGATGCGGGCCAACTTCGACGCCTACCTGGACCGACTGGCGCAGCGCGGTGATTGATCGGATCGTCCTGGTCGGCTTCATGTGCTCGGGTAAATCCACTGTCGGGCCCTTGCTGGCGGGGCGGCTCGGTTGGGATTTCATCGATTTCGACGAGTCCATCGAGCGCGACGCCAACCAAAGCATCGCCGAGATCTTTCGAATCCACGGCGAATCCCATTTCCGAGATTTGGAGGCGGATCTCACGGAGCGGCTGGATGGAGTGCGCTGCGCCGTGCTGGCGCCTGGCGGCGGCTGGGTCAGCCAGCCGGAGCTGGTAGAGCTGCTCCGTCCCGGCAGCCTGATCGTCTGGCTGCGGGTCCGCCCGGAAACCGTGCTGGCCCGGAATCGGGGACAGCCCGACGTGCTACGGCCGCTGCTTGCCGTCGACCGGCCGCTGGAGACCGTTCGATCCATCCTGGCGGAGCGGACGCCGCTTTACCGGCGGGCCGACAGGGTAGTCGACACGGATGATCGGGAGCCGGCCGCCATCGCGGATCGGATCGCCGGGATGCTGGATCGCTAGAGGGACTCTTCCAAGGCCTGAGGAGAAGCGGTGTTGACAAGGAGTTGATTCCTGATAGCCATCCTCAGCGCTGGTGGCCCCATGGAACCTGAGGGGCCGGCTCCGGGGTAAGCGGTGGACGGGTGAACGAGAGACATGGCTACTACCAAGAAGAAGAAGACGACGAAGGGCAAGGCCAAGCGGTCGAAGAAGGCTGAGGGCTCCGGCAACGGCAGCGGCTCCAGGCTGCTGATCGTGGAGTCGCCGGCCAAGGCGCGAACGATCGGCCGATACCTCGACGACAGCTACATCGTCAAGGCGTCAGTCGGGCACATCCGCGACCTGCCGAAGCGTGACCTGGGTGTCGATATCGACAACGGGTTCGAGCCCAATTACGTCACGATCCGGGGCAAGGGGAAGGTCATCAGCGAGCTCAAGAAGGCCGCCAAGGAGGCCAAAGAGGTCCTGCTGGCTACCGACCCGGATCGCGAGGGCGAAGCCATCGCCTATCATGTCGCCGATCAGCTCGGATACGCGTCCAAGAACGGCCGGCGCTTCAAGCGCGTGCTGTTCGAAGAGATCACCCCCGAGGGGGTCAAGGAAGGGCTCGCCAAGCCCGGCGCTATCGATCATAAGAAGGTCGACGCCCAGCAGGCCCGCCGCATCCTGGACCGCCTTGTCGGATACAAGGCCAGCCCCTTCCTTTGGAAGCCGATTCGGCCCGGGCTCTCCGCCGGTCGCGTTCAGACCGTTGCTCTTCGCCTCATTTGGGAGCGCGAGGAGGCGATCCGCCGCTTCGAGCCGCAAGAGTACTGGACGGTGGAGGCGCAGCTCCAGAAGGAAGAAAGGCGCTTCACCGCCAAGCTTCACCACCTCGACGGGAAGAAGCCGGAACTCCCCGACGAGGCGGCCGCCGAGGCCGTGCTCAACGCCGTCCAAGGCGTACCGTTCAAGATTACTCGGATCCGCCGCAAAGAGCGGCGTAAGAATCCGGCGGCTCCATTCACCACGTCGACCCTCCAGCAGGAGGCGGCCAACCGACTGCGCTTCTCCGCCAAGCGAACGATGCGCCTCGCCCAGCAGTTGTACGAAGGCGTTGAGGTTGGTGGAGAGGCGATCGGTCTCATCACCTACATGCGAACCGACTCGACTCGCGTTGCCGGCTCTGCCGCGAACCAGGCCCGCGAGTACGTCGAGAAGGAGTTCGGCGATAGCTACCTGCCCAAGTCGGCTCGACTCTACCTCGGCAAACAGCAGAAGGGCGCACAGGAAGCGCACGAGGCGATTCGCCCGACTTCCGTTTGGAGAACGCCCGAGTCCCTCAAGGGTGACCTGGACCCCAATCAGCTCAAGCTCTACCAGCTCGTCTGGCTGCGATTTGTCGCCTCCCAGATGTCGCCGGCTGTCTACGACACGACTACTGTAGACTTCGATCTCAAAGGCGCCGACGACCGCGAATACCTTTTCCGCGTCACCGGCTCCGTCCTCAAGTTCCCCGGGTTCACCCGGCTCTACAGAACCGAGCACGAGGAGGGCGAAGGTCGTACGCTCGATAACCTGGCTCCGCTGCCCGAGCTCTCTGAGGGCGAAGCCGTCGATCTCATCGAGCTCGGCAAGAGCCAGCACTTCACCGAGCCGCCGGCACGCTTCAGCGAGGCGAGCCTGGTCAAGGAACTGGAGAAGGCGGGGATCGGCAGGCCGTCGACCTATGCCTCGATCCTCTCAACGCTGGTCGATCGGACCTACGTGGAGCTGGACAAGCGTCGATTCGCGCCCACTCCCCTGGGCGAGACTGTGGTCCAGGTCCTCATCATGGTCTTCCCCGATACGTTCGACGTGGACTTTACGAGCAACATGGAGGCCAGCCTCGACCGGATCGAGGAAGGTGAGCTGGAGTGGCACCAGGTTCTGGGAGATTTCTACTCCCGGTTCAGCAAGCGACTCGAGGAAGGCGAGGCCCGAAGAGACGAGATCATCGCCAAGATCGCCCAGGTCGAAGGGGAGGTGTGCGATCGCTGCGATAGTCCCATGGTCGTCAAGTGGAACCGCTACGGGCGCTTCCTGGGTTGCTCCAGCTACCCCGACTGCAGAAACACAAAACCGATCGATCAGCCACCCGAGGTTGACCTCGGAGATGAGAAGTGCCCGCTGTGCAGCGGTGAGTTGGTGGTCAAGAGCGGCCGCTATGGGCCCTTTATCGCCTGCTCGGGGTACCCCGAGTGTAAGTACACGCGCCCTGTGGATGGCGAGCAGGCTGCGGCACAGGTGGATGCGAAGTGCCCAAAGTGTGGCAGCCCAATGGCGGTCAAGACGGGCCGGTTTGGTGAGTTCCTGGCGTGTACGGCTTACCCGGAGTGCAAGCACACACAGCCGATCACGCTGGGCTTGAAATGTCCGACCTGCGGCGAGGATGACGGCGGCGAGATCGTCAAGCGACGCACGCGGCGCGGTCGGAACTTCTACGGCTGCAAGCGCTACCCGAAGTGCGAGTGGTCCAGCTGGGACACGCCCACCGAGGCTACCTGTACTCAGTGTGGCTCGAACATCGCCCTGAAGAAGCGGTCCAAGTCGGAAGGTGATTACCTGAAGTGCGCAGCCTGCGGTCACACTTTCAGCTATGATTCGCACAAGACCGCCGATGCCGGTTCTTCCTGAGCGCGACGCCGCTCGGATCTGGAAAACATGCCCGAAGTAGTCGTGGTGGGTGGCGGACTCGCCGGCGCGGAGGCCGCCTGGCAGCTCGCGCAACGAGGACATCGTGTGGCGCTCTACGAAATGCGCCCCGTCGTTCCGACCCCGGCTCACCAGACCGACGGGTTGGGCGAGCTGGTCTGCAGCAACTCCTTCAAATCGCAGGAGCCAGAGAACGCCCACGGCCTCTTGAAGGCTGAGTTGCGGGAGCTGGACTCGTTTCTACTCCGGGCCGCGGCGGCTACCCGGGTTCCTGCCGGCGCCGCGCTGGCGGTGGATCGCGATCTCTTTTCGCAGGAGATCGGGAAGGCGATAGGATCCCACCCGAACATCGAGATTCGCCGCGAAGAAGTACGCGCCCTACCGGACGCTCCGGCCATCATCGCGACCGGGCCATTGACGTCCGACTCGCTACTCGAGTCAATCCGTGAGCGGCTCGGCTCCGACGGCCTGTACTTCTTCGATGCGATAGCGCCGACCGTGTCGGCCGAGTCGATCGACGGTGACCACTGCTTCAAGGCGTCTCGCTATGGCAAAGGCGAAGACGACGCCTACATCAACTGCCCGCTCGACGCCGAGCGGTATGAGACCCTGCACCAGGCCCTCCTGGATGGTGAGATCTACGAGACACACGATTGGGAACAGGTACCGTACTTCGAGGGCTGCCTGCCGATCGAGGTGTTAGCGGCAAGGGGCGTGGACACGCTACGCTTTGGGCCCCTGAAGCCGGTCGGCTTGGTGGATCCGCGCACGGGCAGCCGGCCTCATGCAGTGGTTCAACTGAGACAGGAAGACAGGGCGGGCCGGATGTGGAATCTGGTGGGCTTCCAGACACGGCTCCGCTATCCGGAGCAGCGACGAGCTATCAATATGATCCCTGCTCTCCGCCAGGCGGAGATCCTGCGCTTCGGGCAAATCCATCGTAACAGTTACATCAATTACCCGGCGCTCCTGTCAGAGCACGGATCGCCCCGGGGCACTCCCGGCCTGATCTTCGCCGGCCAGCTGACCGGGGTCGAGGGCTACATCGAGTCGGGGGCATCCGGGCTGCTGGCCGCGCTCAACATCGACCGCCTGGTTCGCGGTCTCGAGCCCGCTCTGCCACCGACTACGACTATGTTGGGGGGGCTGCTTCGCTACCTTCGAGAGGCGGATCCGCGTAACTTCCAACCCATGAACGCGAATTTCGGACTGCTCGACCCGCTGGCGGAGCGGGCGCGCGGCAAGAGAGAACGGCGACGGGCGGCTTCCGACCGAGCGCTGCGCGATATCCGCGAGTGGGCGAAAAGGCTGAAGCGCGCCCTCGCCACGGCCGGCTAGCCGGACCGCCGGAGACGAGATGGTGCAAGATCTGGTTCACGCGTATCTCAAACACCTGGAGGATGAGCGCCAGCTCTCCAGCCACACCGTGGATGCCTATCGGCGTGACCTCGCCGGGCTCGGCGACTTTCTCGACGGCTACTATGCGCGCGATTGGGCCTGGGAAGAGGTCGACAGGCTCGCGGTCCGGGCCTTCCTCAGCCACCTGACGATGCAGGATCTCAAACGACGGACCATCGCTCGTAAGCTGTCCACGGTTCGCAGCTTCTTCCGCTTCCTGCACAGGGAGGGGCGCGTCGCTGCCAACCCGGCCAGGCAGGTCAAGGCGCCGAGACAGGGGCGCGAGTTGCCCGGCTATCTCACGCGCCGCGAGATGACGCGCCTCTTCGAGCTCGCGGCGGGGAAATCCGCTCGCGCCGGGTGGCGTGGCGCTCGGGACCGGGCGTTGGTCGAGCTTCTCTATACGGCGGGACTCCGTCTGTCCGAGGCGCACTCCTTGAGCACCGCCGATCTCGACCTGGATGACCGGCGCGTCAAGGTCCAGGGCAAGGGCAACAAGGAGCGGGTCGTCCCGGTGGGGCGCCAGGCCGAGCTCGCCCTGCGCGCCTACGGTTCCGAAAGAGCCGGGCAGTTCGGGCCGCCCGGCCCTTCCGACCCCCTCTTCCTGTCGGATCGCGGGACCCGGTTGTCGCGGCGGCAGATTCAGCGCATCGTTACCGGCTTCATCGCGCTCGTGGCGGAGGAAAGCGACTTGAGCACGCACTCTGTTCGCCACTCCTTTGCGACGCACCTGCTCGACGAGGGCGCCGACTTGATGGCGATCAAGGAGCTGTTGGGACACGCGTCACTTTCCACGACTCAGGTGTACGCCCACACGTCGCGCGAGCGACTGAAACAGGTTTATAGAGCAGCGCACCCCAGAAGCTAGAGAGCGAAGCACGACTCATGAGTAAACTGACGATGCATGGAACGACTATTCTTGCCGTTCGCCGCGACGAATCCGTCGCCCTTGGCGGAGATGGGCAGGTCACCGTTGGCGATACGGTGGTCAAAGCGCAGGCCTCGAAAGTTCGCGCGCTCAAGGATGGAGCCATACTCGCTGGCTTCGCGGGCTCCGTCGCCGATGCGCTGACTCTGTTCGAGAAGTTCGAGGAAAAAATCGATCGCTTCCCGGGCAACCTGCCGCGTGCCGCGGTAGAGCTCGCCAAGGACTGGCGGAGCGACCGCATACTTCGGCGCCTGGAGGCGCTCCTTGCCGTGGTCGATGATCGCCACTCGTTCCTGCTTTCAGGTAGCGGCGAGGTCATCGAGCCGGACGACGGCATAGTGGCAATCGGCAGCGGCGGCCCCATGGCCCTTTCCGCTGCCCGGGCACTCTGCGCTCATTCGGATCTCGAGGCTGAAGCGATCGTTCGACGCAGCCTGGAGATCGCCGGAGAGATCTGTATCTACTCCAACACCGAAATCACCGTACTCGAGCTCAAACAGCAGGGCTGATGAACGATTCTACGATACCAGGACCGACGGAAAGCGGTGCGGACGAAGGGCGGGCGAGCCAGCTGGTTCCCCAGGACGAGCTAACGCCCCGGCAGATCGTGGCTGAGCTCGACAAGTACGTCGTTTCGCAGGATGCCGCCAAGAAAGCAGTAGCGATCGCTCTGCGCAATCGCTGGCGGCGCCAGCAAGTCCCGGAGGACCTCAGGGACGAGATCATGCCAAACAACATCATCATGATCGGACCGACGGGCGTCGGCAAAACCGAGATCGCGCGCCGGTTGGCCCGGCTGGCGGGCGCTCCCTTCGTCAAGGTAGAAGCGTCCAAGTTCACCGAGGTCGGGTACGTCGGCCGTGACGTCGAATCCATCGTTCGCGATCTCGCAGATATTGCCGTCAACATGGTCCGTACCGACAGAGAAGATGAAGTCCAGGATCTCGCAGAGGAGCGCATCGAGGAGCGACTTCTCGACCTGCTGCTCCCCGTTAGCGAGGAGGAGCCGCCGGGGTCGCCGGCCTTCATCGTTTCTCCCCACGGCGAAGCGGAGGACCAGAGGCCGGATCCGGAACCGGGACAGAGTGTCGATCAGGAAGAGTTGAAGGAGCGGCGGAAACGCACCCGGGAGAAGTTGCGCGGGCTGCTACGCGACGGAAAGCTCGAGAGCAAGGAGATCGAACTAGAGGTCACCCAGACCAGCATCCCGGTCATCGAGTTCCCGGGCATGGAAGGGATGGACTACAACGTCTCCGAGATGCTTCAGGAGATGCTGCCGAAGAAGAGCAAGAAGCGAAGTGTCACCGTATCGGAGGCGCGGCGTATTCTGCTGGCTGACGAGCTGGACAAGCTGATCGACATTGACGATGTCGTGAATGAGGCTCTCGACCGCGTCGAACAGATGGGCATCGTCTTCCTCGATGAGGTGGACAAGATCGCCGGCGAGCGCGGCGGCGCCAGCGGCCCCGATGTCTCGCGAGGCGGCGTGCAGCGTGACCTGCTTCCCATCGTCGAAGGCTCCAACGTCCAGACCAAGTACGGGATGGTCCGCACGGACCACATCCTCTTCATCGCTGCCGGCGCCTTCCACATGGCAAAGCCCTCCGACCTGATTCCGGAGCTGCAGGGCCGGTTCCCCATTCGTGTTGAGCTTTCTCCCCTCTCCGAGAAGGATTTCGTCCGAATACTCACCGAGCCCAAGAACGCTCTGCTGACTCAATACAGGGCTCTCATCGAGACCGAAGGCGCTGTGCTCGAGTTCCGCCAGGGCGGCGTCGAAGAGATCGCCCGTATCGCCGCCGACGTCAACCAGCGAATGGAGAACATTGGCGCTCGACGCCTCCACACCGTTCTTACCACGCTCCTCGAAGACGTCATGTTCGGCCTCCCCGAAGTGGGAACCCAGGCCATCGTGATCGACGAGACCGAGGTCCAGCAACGACTCGCCAAGGTTGTTAAGGACGAAGACCTGCGCCGCTACATTTTATAGGGAACTCGAAGTTCGATTAAGTGATCACGGAGTACGGAATCCGGGAATAGGAATTGAGGTCTAACTTCCAAACTCCCCTGTTCCGTGATCACTTGATCGGCATTCGAGTTCCCGAAGTGTACATGCCCCGGTATTCCTGCTAAATTGGCAGACAGCCGTTCATAGCCAAATCTCATCAAGACTTTTGCAGGGGAAAACTGATGGGCGAGACACTCAAAAGGACGCCGCTCTACGAGGAACACGTCAAGTTGGGCGGCAAGATCATTCCGTTCGCGGGGTACGAGATGCCGGTCCAGTACCCGGCGGGAGTCTCGACTGAGCACAGAGCGGTTCGGGAGGCGGCGGGGCTTTTCGACGTGTCGCACATGGGCGAGTTCATGGTGACAGGGGAGGAAGCGGAGGGCTTTGTCAACTTTCTGGTCTCGAATGATGTGTCGAAGCTGGACTCGGGCCAGGCCCAGTACGCGGTGATGTGTATGGATGATGGTGGGATCGTCGATGATCTGCTGGTCTACAAGTTCGAGTCGAATCGCATTCGGCTGGTCGTGAATGCGGCGAACATGGCCAAGGACTTTGCCTGGGTGCAGAACAGTCTCGGCGTGTACGGGGCCCAGGGGATCGAACTGGTCGACGAGAGCGATGGGATAGGGTTGTTGGCGTTACAGGGCCCCGAGAGCGAGGCGATCCTTGGTGGGCTGACCGGCGTGGACCTTTCCGAGATCGGGTACTATCGCTTCTCCGAGGGGGAGGTGCTGGGCGAGGTGTGCGTGGTGAGCCGAACGGGGTACACCGGTGAGGATGGTTTCGAGCTGTACTGCGAGCCGGGTGCGGCGCCGAAGCTGTGGAGAGCGCTCCTGGAGGCGGACGGTGGCCGCGTGCAGCCCGTAGGCTTGGGTGCGCGCGATACCCTGCGCCTCGAGATGGGTTACGCGCTGTACGGCAACGATATCGACGAGGAGACGACTCCCTTGGAGGCCGGGCTGGGCTGGACGGTGAAGCTCGACAAGGGTGAGTTCCGCGGTCGCGACGTGCTCGTGAGCCAAAAAGAACATGGCCTTAGGCGGAAGCTGAGTGGTTTTGTGCTAAAGGAGCGGGGGTTCCCGCGCCCCGGTTACGAGATACGCTGCCGGGGTGAGGCGGTCGGCGCGGTTCGCAGCGGAACGGTGGGCCCGAGCGTAGGGCAGGGGATCGGCACGGGCTACCTGCCGCCGGATCGGGCGACCCCCGGGACGGAGATAGAGATCCTAATCAGAGACAGGGGGATGCCGGCCGAGGTGGTCAGGGTGCCCTTCTACAAGGGCGGCTCCATAAAACGATGATCCGGGTCGCGGTTCTCACGGTCAGCGATGGAGTCGTCGCTGGAAAGCGCCGGGATACCTCCGGCGCCGCCGCCCGCGCGTGGATCGCCGGGCTCGGCTGGGAGCTCGTCGAGCATCGCATCGTCCCCGACGAGGCGGACGAGATCGGATCCGTGCTCTCCGGTTGGGCTGATGACGGAGCGGCGGACCTCGTCCTGACACTCGGGGGAACTGGATTTGGACCGCGGGACGTCACCCCGGAAGCGACCTCGGCCGTCATCCGGCGACAGGCACCGGGGCTTGCCGAGGCTCTGCGCTCGAGCGGGCTCGAGGGCACGCCGTTCGCCATGCTGAGCCGGGGTGTGGCCGGGATTCGTGGCCGCAGCCTGATCGTCAATCTGCCCGGCAGCGAGAAGGCGGTTCGAGAGGGGCTGTCGGTCCTGGAAAATGTGGTCCCCCACGCCGTCGACCTGCTGGGCGGTCGCACGGCGCATGAATGACATGTCGATCATACTGATCACAACGTCCGACCTGGAGAGCGCGGGACGACTGCAGCTGGCGTTCGAGCCGGACCACGATGTCAGGTTCGTGAGCGGGCCGGCTGATCTGCGGGACGAGCTTTCGACGATTGGCGAGGCCGGCTGCGCCCTGATTCTGACCGGTTCAGCCCTGGAAAAACACGGCCGGGAGCTCATCTGGGTGATCTCCGAGGATGGCCGCCCCATACCGGTGGCGGCGCTCTTTTCCCCGAGCGAGAACGTGTCACCCGAATTGGCGGCGGAGCTGCGCGTCGACGACTACTTCACGAAGCCCGTTGATCCCGACGAGGTCGCACTGGTCGTGCTGCGTGATATTCGCCAAAAGCGACTGCAGGCGGAGATCGGTATCGTTGGCAACACGGAGGCGATCCGGGAGGTGGTCGAGCGGGTCGCTCAGATCGCGCCCGTTGGCTCCACCGTGCTGATCACGGGTGAGAGCGGGACCGGAAAGGAGCTGGTGGCCCGCGGCCTTCACAAGCTGTCGCCGCGACGCGGAAGTACGGTTATCGCCGTCAATATAGCCGCTCTTCCGGAAACGCTGCTGGAATCCGAACTGTTCGGTCACGAGAAGGGTGCGTTCACCGGCGCGAGCTCGCTCAGGAAGGGTATGTTCGAGTTGGCGAACGGCGGGACGATCTTCCTCGACGAGGTCGCTGAAATGTCGCCCAGCTCTCAGACGCGGTTGCTCCGGGTGCTGGAACAGCGCGAGTTCATGCGTGTCGGCGGCAGCCAGTACATAAAAGTCGACGTTCGAGTCATCGCAGCCACGAATCGCGATCTGCGGCATGCGGTGGAGCTGAGCGAGTTCCGCCGCGATCTCTATTACCGTCTGAACGTGCTGCACATCCACATGCCGCCACTCCGTGACCGGCGCGACGACATTCCGCTCCTCGTCCACGAGTTCATTCGCGAATTCAGCCGGGAGCATCAGAGGCAGTTCCAGGGCATCGCCGCTGATGCCATGGACATGCTCGTCCGCTACGACTGGCCTGGTAACGTGCGCGAGCTCAGGAACCTGGTGGAGTCCATGGTCGTCCTCGCACCGGGAACGACCATCGGTTCGGCCGACATCCCGCCCGAGGTTCGCCGCGGTTCTGGGCTGACGCTGCCCGACACCGTTGTCGCCGGACCACCGGCGGTTCAGCAGAGCGAAGCGCCCGGCCTGGCCGCCGCTCCCGCCCGCCGTCCCGAGATGGAGATGTTCTTCCGCACGCTGGTCGAGCTGAAGTTCGATGTGGAGGACTTGCGGAGAGAGTTCGAGGCCTATAGGCACCGGCACCCGGAACTCACCGGCGTGCGTGAGGCGGCTGTTGTGGAGCCCGGCCTTGGAGAGCCGATAGAGGTGGGTGAGGTTTCGGTTCGGGACGCGCCTCCGGCCGTGGTGGCCGGGGACGTGGAAGAGGACGACGTGATCCGTTTCCGCCCCGGCATGACGATGGAGGAACTCGAGCGCGCCGCCATCATCGCGACTCTCGAGGCGGTGGGCGGTAACCGGCGGCTCGCTTCCGAAAGCTTGGGGATCGGAGAGCGAACTCTCTACAGGAAGCTGAAAGAGTACGACATCGAAGCCTGAGGTCCGGCCCTAGCCTCCCGCTCTGCTCACCACTCGTCCACGTTCCGCCTGCAGGATGTGGACTATCCCTGCCCAATCCAGCGCGACCACGCCCGCGTACTCCACCTGGAAGGTGACATCCAGGTTGACCATCGGATCGTACAGGTAGAGCGCCGATTGGCTCACCTGCTGTTTGACCTGCTGGCGCCCCCATTCACCGCTGAGCGGTATGATCCCCACCGGCCGGTAGAGTATGCCGTTGCTCAGCAGCTGCAGGTCGGTCGGCTCGTAGGACGCCTGTATCTCCCGGGTGAAGAAGGAGACCATGTAGACGCCCGGGTCCTCGCGCAGGCCGGCGTTGCGAGCCATCTCGCGGATCTGAGCCTGCCGCGACTGCACCAGCCCGTGCAGGCGCTGATACGTATCGGGCGCGGCCAGCCGGATGACCGACTCGGCCAGCGGCGTCACCTTCACCTGGACGGGACCGGATGCGAGAGCCACCGTGAACGCGTCCTGGCGTAGCGTTCCGTAGCCCGGTGGTGGAAGCGTCTCAGCGTCGGAGCTCGCCTGCGGGCTCGCCGTTCCAGGGGTCTCCTGGGTCGACGGGGCCGAGGCGCAGGCCGATACGACGATCGCGACCAGCAGGCCGCACGTTAGTCTGACAAGGTGTCCGGTCATACTTCAGGCCTCTTTTCGCTGTGCCTCTGGCTCCAGGATGAGGATCGGCGCGGTCTTCTTTTCCACGCACTCCTCGGTGATCACGACCTCCGTCACGTCCTCCCGACTCGGAATCTCGAACATGATGTCGAGCATGAGATCCTCGATGATCGCCCGCAGACCCCGGGCTCCCGTGCCTCTGTCGATCGCTTTGCGGGCGATGGCTCGAAGCGCGTCCGGCTCGAACTTCAGCCTGATCTCCTCGAGCTCCACCATCTTCTGATACTGCTTGACCAGCGCGTTCTTCGGTTCCTTGAGGATCTCGACCAGCGCCTCTTCGTCCAGCTCGTCCAGAGCGACGACCACCGGTAGCCGGCCCACCAACTCCGGGATCAGACCGTAGCGGATCAGGTCCTCCGGCTCCACGTAGTGGAACGCAGCGTACTCGTCCACCGTCTCTACTCCTGCCTGCTCCAGGTTCTCCTGGCTGCGCCCGAAACCGATCTGTCTGGTCCCGATCCGCGTCTCTATGATCTTCTCCAGCCCGGCGAAGGCGCCACCGCAAATGAACAAGATGTTGCGCGTGTCGATCTGGATATACTCTTGCTGTGGGTGCTTGCGGCCGCCCTGCGGCGGAACGTTCGCCACTGTGCCCTCGAGGATCTTCAGCAACGCCTGCTGCACGCCCTCGCCCGACACATCTCTCGTGATGGAAGGGTTCTCGGACTTGCGGGCTATCTTGTCGATCTCATCGACGTAGACGATGCCGCGCTCCGACTCCGCTATGTTGTAGTCGCCGGCCTGGAGAAGCTGGACCAGGATGTTCTCCACGTCCTCGCCTACGTAGCCTGCCTCCGTCAGCGTCGTGGCGTCCGCGATGGTAAACGGTACCTCCAACAGCCGAGCCAGAGTCCGTGCCAGCAGCGTCTTGCCAACGCCGGTTGGTCCGAGAAGCAGAATGTTGGATTTCTCGATCTCGACGTCTTCGACCTGGCCCTGATTGTTGATACGCTTGTAGTGATTGTACACCGCTACGGCAAGCGATTTCTTCGCCGTGTTCTGGCCAATTACGTAGTCGTCGAGCGTCCCTTTTATGTCGGTTGGCTTTGGGGTGTGCGTGATGCTGTCTGCGGCGGAGCGCTCCACCTCTTCGGCGAGGATCTCGTTGCACAACGAGATGCACTCGTTGCAAATGTACACGTTCGGTCCGGAGATGAACTTCTTAACGCTCTCCTTGGACTTGCCGCAGAAAGAGCAGCGCAGGTGCTTATCGCTCGACGTCGTCATCCACTCATCCTCCCCGCTTACTTCTTATCCTTACCGTCATCACCTTTGTTGGTGATGATCTGGTCGATGAGCCCATACTCGACGGCTTCCGCCGGGGACATGAACCGGTCGCGGTCCGCGTCATCCGCCACCTGCTCCACCGATTGCTTGGTGTGAGAGGCCAGGATGTCGTTTATTCGCTCGCGCGCGAACAGGATTTCCTTGGCCTGGATCTCGATGTCGGACGCCGTTCCCTGCGAGCCGCCGGACGGCTGGTGGATCATGATCCGCGAGTTGGGAAGCGCCGAGCGCTTTCCCGAGGTCCCGGCCGCGAGCAAAACCGCTCCCATCGAAGCGGCCATTCCCATACAGATGGTCGAGACGGGCGCCCTCATGTACTGGATGGTGTCGTAGATCGCCAGTCCAGCGTAGACGCCGCCGCCGGGGCAGTTGATGTACAGGTAGACGTCCTTCTCCTGATTCTCTGCCTCCAAAAAGAGAAGCTGAGCGATCAGGATGTTGGCGACTTCATCGTTAATCGGGGAGCCGAGGAACACGATCCGGTCCATCAGCAGGCGCGAGAAGATGTCATAGACCTTCTCACCGCGGCTAGAACGCTCGATCACATATGGTGCGTACGGCGCCATGGCTCTGCTCTGTTCTCCTGGTTGCCGGCATTGGGTGACGGGGCCTCAGGCCCCGCCTTCGTCGATTTCGGACTGCTCTCTAAGGTACTTGAACACCTTCTCTTCGGTGATTCCGCGCTCCAGATCGCGGAGCTCGCCCGATTTGGCCAGGCGCGACCGCAGCTCGGGAACCGGTCGCCCGGTCCGCTTGGATAAGCCCCGCAGTCGTTCCTGGATCTCCTCCTTGGTGGCCTCGAAGCCCTCGTCCTCGGCGATGCGCTGCAGGATGAGCGTGCGTTTGATACCCCACACGGCCGCCGGACGTGCCTCGTCCCGAGCCTTGTCGATCAGGTCCGGGTCCGTCCCCTCCGGCGGTTCCCCGACCAGCGCTTCCGCGTAGCGGTCGATCATCGAGTCCGGAACCTCAAACGGATTTGCTTCTATGATCAGGTCGATCAGCTGCCGGTCGATCTGATGGTCCACCTCGTGCTCCTTCTGCTGACGCAAGTCTTCGGCTATCCGATCGCTCAACGCTTCCAGGCTGTCGAACTCGCCCACCGACTTCGCGAACTCGTCGTCCAGCTCTGGCAGCTCTTGCTCCAGCACCTGCTTCAGCTCGATCTTCAAACGCTGTTTCGTGCCCCGCTTCGACTCGTCTTCGAAATCATCCGGGAAACCGACCTCGAACTCATCCGTTGAGCCCGGCGACTGGGTCATGATCGCCGCCTCCACCTCCGGAATGGCTCGACCCTGGCCCAGGACGAACGCGTAGGGCTGCTTTTCCTCGTCACCACCCAGCGGCGTGATCTCTACCTCGACGCTGTCACCGGCAACCGGCGGTCGCTCCGCTGGCTTCCACAGCGCCTGCCGTTCGCGCAACAGCCCTAGTTGCTGGTCGACCTCATCCTCGGTCAGCTCCACGGCCGGTCGGCTCACGCGGAACCCGCCCAGCCGGCCGAGCTTCACTTCGGGCCGGATGTCGAACGAGACCTCGAACGTCAACTCCGAGTCCTGGTCGTAGTTGACCTTCGACACCATTGGCTCGCTGATCGGCTCCAGCTCCTTCTCCTTCACAGCCTCGCGAAACGCCAGGTCGATCACACGCTGCTGCGTCTGCCGGTCTATGTCCGGTCCGTAACGCGCCTCCAGATGCTGCAGCGGGATCTTCCCCTTTCGGAAACCCGGGATGCGCACCCGCTTCGACAGCTGTTTCGCCGCCTTCCCGCGCTCAGACTTCACTCGCCCGGCCGGTACCGTTACCACCAGCTTTCGACCCCAAGCCGCCGTCTCCTCGACGGATATCTGGAGGTTGGATGTAGTTTGGGACACTAAATTACGCCTTTGATCGTCGTGACTGCGCGTTGCTGCAGGATGCGAAAGGGGGGACTCGAACCCCCACGGCCGGGTGGCCACCAGCTCCTAAGGCTGGCGCGTCTACCGATTCCGCCACTTTCGCAGGAGCCTTGCTGGCCGTCACTTACTTTACCTGAAAGGGCCAAAAATTCAAGGAAAGGAGGAGGGCGGCGGGCCGGAGGAAGTAGCCCGCCGCCACGCGTCAGAAAATCACTGCTCGGGCACACCGACGTTGACGATTTGGTGAAATACGTCACCCTCTGGTGATACCGCGATGAGGTCGAGGGAGACCGCGTCGCCCGGTTTGACCTCGCTGAGGGCCACATCGAAGTCGCTGACGCTGCGAACCGGAGTACCGTTCACCCTCTGGATGACCCAGAATCGAGGGACGTTGGCCATGTGAGCGGGGCCGAAGGCGGCGACGTCGGTGATGAGGACGCCTTCGAGATCCCTAAGCTGTTGGAGGCCGACCTCCTCGAGCAACTGTGGCTCGAGGGCGCTCACCTGCACGCCGATGACCATGTTGCTCGGGCGAGCGGCAGGTGCCGCAGCGATGGGCTCGGGCTGTGGAACGTCGGCTTCGGCGAGGCGGACGTTGAACTGCATCGGGGTGCCGTAGCGTATAAGCTCGACGATCACGCGTTCGCCGGGTTCGTAGGAGGCGATGACGCTCTGGAGCTGTCCGACGCGCTCAACGGGCCTGTCGTCGATAGCGATGATGACATCGCCGCGCTCGATGCCGGTTTCTAGGGCGGGGCTGTCATCGGGGAAGTCCTGAACGACGACGCCGCCGAGGCTCGGGAGCCCGAAAACACGAGCGTCGGCCGCGGTGGGCTGACTGACGTTGACCCTGAGGGCGGCCCGGCGAACGCGGCCGTACTCGATGAGGTCTTCCATCACGTCGCGGGCCAGGTTGATGGGGATGGCGAAGCCGTAACCCTGGTAGTAGCCGGTGAGGCTGGCGATGGCGGTATTGATACCAATGACCTCACCCTTGTAGTTGACCAGGGGGCCTCCGGAGTTACCGGGGTTGATCACAGCGTCCGTCTGGATGAGGTCCTCGATGGCGTAGGGGCTCGCATTGGCGTTTTCGCGAATGATGCCCAGGTCTCGTCCTTTAGCGCTGACGATCCCGGCGGTTACGGTGAAGGGGAGGGCTGAGCTGCTTTGGAGCCCCGGGTTACCGATCGCCAACACGAACTCGCCGACCGCGAGGCCGTCAGAATCGCCGAACTGCACCGTCGGCAGGTCTTTTCCTTCGATCTTGAGGATCGCGACGTCGGTGGTGGGGTCGCGGCCCACCAACTCGGCGTCGAACTGCCGGCCGTCGGGCAGCGAGACCTGGATCCTCTCGGCTCGGGCCACGACGTGGTTGTTGGTGAGGACAAAGCCGTCCTCCGAGACGATGAAGCCGGAACCGCGACCCAGCGGAACGTCATAGGGGGTCTGCGGCACCTGGTCCCCGCGGAATGGCCCGAAGAGCTCTTCGAGACGCTCCTGCGAGACGTTTTGGTGCGGCTGGCCCCGCGTGTCGATGGAGACCACCGCCGACTTGACGTCGTGCGCGATCGCCACAAAGACCCGGCTGACCTCCGCCAGTGCGTGGGCATCGGCTTCCGAGCTCGGTCGCTGCGTGCTGGCGGCCGGCAGTGTCGCCGGCGCGGTTCGCTGCATCGCCGCTCTCGTCGCCGCCGGCAGCGTCGCGGCGTGGCCGCCCTGGGCCCATTCGAAGCCCGAGGCGAGCCCGAGCCCGAGGGCCAGGGCGAGTGAGGTATAGAGGATGATCTTTAGCTTGCTGCGTACTGGTTCACTCATCGCGAGCACCTTCCTTCAAGCTCCCGTTGGATATATAGCGTTTGCTATCTGCTACACGCTCGCCTCGAGTCGGTTCCCGGTCGGGTCGGCCTCGAATGCGTCCGGGGCCCTGGTCCAGGGCCCCGGATAATAAGATGCGCAACTTGGCCGTGGAGTCGCCAGTCGTCAGCTTTCCTTGTCTTCGTCGACGATCTCGTAGTCGGCCTCCACGACCTCCGGCTCGGCCTCGCCTTCCGAGCCGCCTTCGCTGGCGCCGGCTTCAGCGCTCGCCGCCCCGGCCTGGGCCTCGTAGAGCTTCTGGCCCGCCGCCGAGAACGCCTGCATAAGCTCGTCGTGGGCTTTGTTGAGGTCCTGAAGATCCTGGCTCTCCTTCAACGCCTTCTTCGCGCCCTCCTGGGCTTCGTCGAGTCGTTTCTTGGTTTCCTCGTCGAGCTTTTCGGCCCACTCCGCCGAATCCTTCTCGACTCGATAGACCAGGGAGTCGAGCTTGTTTCGAAGCTCGATCAGCTCACGAGCCGCCTGGTCTTCCTTGGCGTGCTCGTCTGCGTCCGCGACCATTTTCTCGATTTCGGCGTCGTTCAGACCCGACGTGGCCTCGATCCGAATCGACTGCTCCTTGCCCGTTGCGCGGTCCTTGGCCGACACGTGCAGTATGCCGTTCGCATCGACGTCGAAGGTCACCTCGACCTGGGGCATGCCCCGCGGCGCCGGCGGTATCCCGGTGAGCTGGAACCGCCCGATCGTTTTGTTCTGGATCGCCATCGGCCGCTCGCCCTGCAGCACGTGGATGTCGACCGTGGTCTGGTGGTCCTCTGCCGTGGAGAACACCTCCATCTTCTTCGTCGGGATCGTGGTGTTCCGCGCGATCAGCGTGGTCATCACGCCGCCCAGCGTCTCGATCCCCAGCGATAGGGGCTCAACATCCAGCAGTAGGACCTCGCTCACTTCGCCGGCGAGCACGCCGGCCTGGATCGCGGCGCCGATACCCACGACCTCATCGGGGTTCACGCCCTTATGGGGGTCCTTGCCGAAGAATTCGCGCACGACCTCCTGGACCTTGGGGATCCGCGTCGATCCGCCGACCAGGATGACTTCGTCGATGTTCTCCTGCTTCAGCTTCGCGTCTTCTAACGCTTTCTGCATCGGCGGGATCGTGCGCTGGATCAAGTCGTCGACCAACTGCTCGAACTTCGCACGTGTCAGCTTGATGTTCAGGTGTTTCGGTCCCGACTGGTCGGCGGTCACGAACGGCAGGTTGATGTCGGTCTCCATCGTCGTGGAGAGCTCGCACTTCGCCTTCTCCGACGCTTCCTTGAGCCGCTGCAAGGCCATCGGGTCGCTGGAAAGGTCTATGCCTTGGTCCTTCTTGAACTCCTCTACCAGCCACTTGATGATCCGGTCATCCAGGTCGTCACCGCCCAGGTGCGTGTCGCCGTTCGTCGACTTGACCTCGAACACGCCCTCGCCCAGCTCCAGGATCGTTATGTCGTACGTGCCACCGCCCAGGTCGAAGACCGCTATGGTCTCGTCCTTCTTCTTGTCCAGTCCGTAGGCCAGCGCGGCCGCCGTCGGCTCGTTTAGTATGCGAAGAACCTCGAGACCGGCGATCTTGCCGGCGTCCTTCGTGGCCTGCCGCTGCGAGTCGTTGAAGTACGCCGGGACCGTCACCACGGCCTTGGTGACCTCCTGGCCCAGGTAGTCGGCCGCCGTCTGCTTCAGCTTCTGCAACACCATCGCCGAAATCTCCGGCGCCGAATAACGCGTGCCGTCGATATCTACGAAAGGTCGATTCTTCTCGTCACAAATCACCTTGTAGGGGACCCGGCCGAGCTCCGTCTTCAGCTCGTCGCAGGTGCAGCCCATGAATCGCTTGATCGAATAGACCGTCTTCTCCGGATTGGTTATCGCCTGGCGCTTCGCCACCTGGCCCACCAGCCGCTCGCCGTCCTTGGCGAAACCGACGACCGACGGGGTGGTCCGCGAACCCTCCTGATTCGGGATCACCACTGGGTCGCCGCCTTCCATCACGGCCACCACCGAGTTCGTCGTGCCCAGGTCGATGCCTATTACCTTTCCCGTTTCTCTTGCCATGTTCGTTCTCAGCCGTTCTAAAATGAAACCAGCGCAGGCGCTTGCTCCTCCCCGTCCGGTCGGGCAGGACCGGGCGCGGCGGGTGCGCGCGAACTTTCGATTCCGGCAGGCCAGAAGTGCAACCACCGTGCCAGGCGGAAGGCTGGAAAAGGGCCCAAAGTACCGACAATCTGGCGCGCCGCGAGGCAGTCATGCCAAACCGGCAGATACTGAGTACGGCCGGGGCTGAACGATTGACGCCTCCACTGCGGCGACCTAGGTTGGCCACGCCATGTTCCCATTCAAGGACGAGAACCCGGCCGAGCTGACCCCGCTGATCACGGTGGGTCTTATCATGGCCAATCTGGCCGCGTGGGTCTTCGTGCAGGGGTTGGGGAGCAACCTGCAGGCGTCCGTCTGCGAGTTCGGCCTGATCCCGGTGGAGCTGACGGGCCAATCGGTGGAAGGACTCGAGGTGTGCCGGCTGGGTGGGATGACGTGGGGAACCATGGTCAGCTCGATGTTCATGCACGGCGGCTGGCTGCACCTGTTGAGCAATATGATGTTCCTCTGGGTCTTCGGTAACAACATCGAGGACTCGATGGGCCATTTCCGCTTCGCGGTGTTCTACCTCATCTGTGGACTGGTGGCGGCGAGTGGGCACGTGTTCTTGAACGGCCATTCGGCGCTGCCCACGGTTGGCGCTTCGGGTGCGATCAGCGGAGTTCTCGGAGCCTACATCCTCCTTTATCCGAACGTGCGGGTTCACGTTTTCTTCCCGCCGATCTGGGTCTTCCCGATGCGGGCCTCAATCGTGCTGGGTTACTGGATCCTGATTCAAATTCTGATGGGCATCGGTCACTTGAGCGGCGCGCCGGCCGGCGGCGTGGCGGTTTGGGCACACATTGGCGGCTTCTTTGCCGGCCTCGTGCTGGTCAAGTTTTTCGAGCGCCCGCAGCTGGTGACGGCGAAGCGAGAGCACCGCCGCCTGGATCGGCAGGAGATTCGCAGCGGGAGATACTGGTGGTAACTACTGTAGTGAACATCGAGCATCGAGCATCGCCCATCGAACGTCGAGAATACTTCCCGACTCTTAACGTTGGACCCTGAACCTTTGACATGAACTTTGACGCGACCGGGAGATCTGGGTGCGCAAAGCGCGTCAACGTTGGATGTTGGGCGATGCTCGATGCTCGATGTTCACTCTGAGAAGGGTCCCGCCTCTGCCCAATGATCAAGTGGGCCATGCCCATATCCCAGCCGAGGCGCCGACTCGATGGCGCGGCGCGTGAAGTCGCGGGCGACTCGAACCGCTTCGACCGGTGGATGACCCAGCGCTAGCCCGGCGCAGATCGCGGCTGATAGCGTGCATCCTGTGCCGTGGGTGTGGCGCGTGTCCAGGCGGCTATCCTGCCATTCGT
>JBDHAL010000020.1:0-23057 GCA_039588075.1 Gemmatimonadota bacterium
CCCACATCCGCCTCGCCAAATGCTCGACCTTCTTCGGGGACAGCCGCATACTAGGGTCGCCACGCGGCCGCCCGCAACCGTCGCCACAATTGCGTCCCCGCCCGCCGATATGCTAACGCGGCGAATCGCGCCTAGCGCGTTCCGCCAGCCGCCTCTATTCAATAGCGTTGGGCTGCGTTTGCCTCGGGTGCGTTGCCGCATGGACGACAATGGTGTCAGCAACGGTGCCAGCGCCCACCGCTGCTGGCTGCTGCACGAGCGTTGAGATCTGGAAAAGCTCCGGAAACTGCTGCTCACTGCTGCTGGCGAGCGTTCAGCGCCTGAATGGGGTTCAGGAGGTCGCCGGCGGAGACTCGCACCGCGCCGAGTTCGGTCTGAAGCCGCCTCGCGGCGCCTTCAACGAGAATCCCGCCGTCCCGACTTTACGTGTAGAACCCGGTATGACCTCTCTGGTGGCCTTCGGTCGGGAGTGGATCTCTCAGCGGTCCGTCGACAGGGCCTCGATGGCGCGCCGGGCCGCCTCGACGCGTGGCTGGAGTTCGGGATCGGCATCGCTCCACAGCTCGACGAGCTTGCCGTAGTAGTAGATCGCCCTATCGGCTTCGCCGCGCTCCTCGTACAACTCGCCCAGCCGGCCGAAGGCGACGGCCAAGGCCCATGCATCGCTGTAGCGAAGCAACATGGGCGTTGTGATGTATCGTTCGTAGACGGCTATCGCGGAGTCCGGCACGCCCGCGCGGTCATATGCGTTGGCCAGTCCTGGCAGCGCGCAGATTGTGCAATCGGTGCGCCGGTCCCAGGCACGGAACCCCTCGATCGCCTCTTCGAACCGCCCTTCGGCGAGCGCTATCTCGCCGCGTACACCGTGCTTGCGCTCGATACCGCGCTGGACCCGCGGATCGATCTCGGACTCCCACTCGGCGACCAACTCTCTGGCGCGATCCGGCGCGCCGGCCCAAGCGTAGAACGAGGCCAGATCCAGGTAAGGTCGATTGAGAGGTTCTTGGTCGTCCAGCGGGAATCGCTCCAGCGCCTCATCAACCTTCCGCAAGGCCCCGACCGCATCTCCCCTAAACCGGAGGTCGCGCCCCGCCGAGTAGATCGCCTCCTGCCGGCGGGCGTCCGGTTGTCCGCGCTCCTGGTCAGCGATCGCGGCATCGTGAGAATGTTGTTCGGACACCTCGAGCTGACCGCGCGTTGCAGCAACCAGCGCCAGGGACCCGCTCGCTGCGGCCTGCCACTGTAAGCCCGCTCTTTCATCATCTCTGAGGGCCAGGAAGTGCTCCCACGCGGCCGGGTAGTCGCCGCGCGAGTAGGCGAGGAAGCCGCGAAGAAACTCGACCCCGGTGAGCCCCGGCAGCGCCCCGGCCAGCGCTTCCACGGCGGATTCCGCCGCGGCCCAATCGCCGAGATCGACGTGGGTAGACGTCTGCCCCCAGTACAGGCTCGCGTTCCAGGGATCGAGGGCGAGCGCCCGGCGCCGCAGCTCTAGCGCTCGCTCGTGGTCTCTTTGGAAGCCGTAAATGCCGGAGAGATTCATGAGCCCGAGGACATCGTCGGGATATCGATCGAGCAACGAGCGGTAGGCCGCGATCGCTTTCTCGCGATCGTCAACGACGAACCAGTAGTACGTGCCTGTCGTCACGTAGCGCTCACGACCGGTCAGCCGATCGCGCAGTTCGTAGGCCTTCTCGTAGGCCGCCAGCTCGCTGGCGTCCGCCCCGCCGCGCCGCCCCAGCGCTATGCCCAGCTTGCGCCACGCCATGGCAAAGGTCGAGTCCTGCGCCAACGCCTCCTCCAGCAAGGCGATTCCGGTCTCGTTGTTCCACTCCACCTCGATGGCTCGCCAGGCGCGCGAGTACAGCCGCAGCGCCTCCAGCGAGGAGGTGGTCACCGTCTCCAGCGGCTCGTTGGCGCGGATCGACCTCAACGACTCGCCGATTCGCTCGCGCATCTTCTTCGACAGCTTGTCGATGGCGCCTATGACCGCCGTCGAATCGCTGGCCGTCACTCGGAACGCGGCCAACTCGTCTCCCGACTCCGGGGCGATCAGCTGGGCCGACAGCACATAGCTTGCGCCCACCGCATTGATCGCGCCGGCGATCACCGCTTTGTACCCCTCGCGGATCGCCACCTCACGGGCGAGCTCGAGGTCCAGCCGTTGGCGCGGATCGCGCCGCATGCGAAGCAGAACACCGCTGATATGGTTTGGCGGAACGATCGTGATCAGCTGCGACTGGGCGACGTCGATGCGGAACGCCTCGGTCACCGCGGCGGCGAGGGTTGAGTCGCCGGTCTGGCTCTGGAAGTCGGCCAGCACCGTGCGCTGCCCCCTCTCCAATGCGCCCGCGGCCACCAGCGATCCCACGGGCCCGATCCCCAATACCCGCATGGCGCTGTAGGCCGTTACCGCCACGCCGAGCAGCGTGAACGCCAGCGCGCCGCCCAGGATCGCGCGCCTCTAGGTCAGCCAGTGCTTCGCGACCCCGGCGACGTCGGCGGCTGTGTTCTGTGCGGGGGACGCCGCCGGGCTCGGGCTCGCAACACTCTGTACGAGGGCGGTGGCTACGACGATCGGGAGCCCGATGAGCAGGAGTGCTGTCGCGCCCGGGAAGAACCAATCGGGCAGGCCGAGCTGATCGGTGAAGATATCGACTAGCTGGATGATGGCGAACGACGCGCCGAAGTAGACGGCGAGGACCCGGAAAAGACGGGCCCGCCGGATGGTATCCCACCAGGCTTGGGGCTCGAAGCCGGCCATGGATCCCTCTCCCAAAGACGACGGCACACAATGAGGACGTAAGAAGATGCAGTGGCCAGCTGGAGATCACAAGCTACGCCTGGGAGCGCAAGCCGCGAACCTGTCGCGGAATCGGACAGTGCAGTCCCATACCCGCTCACAGTCCCCTCGGATCGACGCGCTTCCGTTCTCCGTAAGTGTTTCACTTGTAACAACATACGTTCGGGGACAGAGCGGCACGCCACTTGCCAAATATCGGTCGGTTGGTGATCAGGCATCATGACGCAGAACAGGGGAGACCCCAACTTGAGCACGCTATTGCAGAACCTCCGTCACGCCTTGCGGTCGAGTACGCGTAGACCCGGCTTCCTCTTTGTCGTACTGCTGGTCTTCGCTCTGGGTATAGGCGGAAGCACGGTCATCTTCAGCGTGGTGAACGGCGTTCTGCTGCGTCCGCTTCCGTATCCCGAGTCAGACCGCCTGGTCAACGTCTGGCAGACGATTCCCGAGTGGCGCGAGACACCGCCCGCACCGCGGCTGCAGGCCTGGTGGAACAGGATGTGGGTCTCGTATCCGGTGTACGAGGACTGGCTCGAGATGAACCGCGTCTTCGAGAGCATCGGGATCTACGCGGGTGCGACATACGTCGCGACAGGCGGCGATCGGGCCGAGTTGGTCAAGGGGACTCGAATCACGTTTGGAGTGTTCGATGCGCTGGGTGTTCGGCCGAAGCTCGGTCGCGCGTTCACTCGTGAGGACGACCGGATAGGCGGTCGCCCGTTGGTTCTCCTGAGCCACGGTCTATGGCAGCGGCGTTTCGGCTCGGATCCGACCGTCGTCGGCCAGACGATGGTGCTGGACGAGAGTCAGTATACGATCGTCGGAGTGATGCCCCGGGGGTTCTACTTCCCGGCGGATGGTGAAATGTGGACGACGTTCAGCGATTCGGATCGGCAGCGCCAGCGGTTCAATCAGTTCGCCTGGGCCGTCGCCCGACTCGAGTCGGATGTCCCCTTGGAGCGAGCCCAACGTGAGATGGACGCCCTCGCCGCTCAGATGAGCGAGGAAAACCCCTCAACCTACGACTACGGCGTCCACCTGATCTCGCACAAGGACGAAGTCGTCGGCAACGCGCGACCGCCGCTGCTGCTTCTGCTCGGCGCGGTGGGTGTCGTTCTGCTCATCGCCTGCGCCAACATCGCAAACCTCCTGCTCGTGAGAGCGACGGAGCGTCGCAAGGAACTCGCGGTTCGCTCCGCTCTGGGCGCGGGTCGCGGGCGGCTGCTGGGGCAACTACTCACGGAGAGCGTCGCGCTCTCGATCGTCGGTGGTGGGTTGGGTGTGTGGCTCGCCGTTGTGTGCATCGAGCCGTGCGTCGCACTACTTCCGTCCGGGACACCGCGGCTTGCCGATATCGTGCTGGATTTTCGAGTGCTGGCGTTCTCCGCTGTCCTTTCCGTGCTCACCGGCGTGTTGGTCGGAGCGCTGCCGGCTCTGATTGCGGTACGCACGCAGCTCACTATGGTGCTGAACGACTCGAGCCGCGGCTACGTTGGTGGGAGACGAAGGAACCGCTCGCAAGCCGTTCTTGTAGTTTCGCAGATCGCCCTCACGTTCGTGTTGCTGGTCGGTGCCGGGTTGCTCACCCGGAGCTTTGTGCAACTCACGTCGGTCGAGCGCGGGTTCGTGTCCGAGAACCTGATCACGCTGCGTCTCGAACCGACCGGGACTCTGTACTCGTCGGACGATCGCGTGGGCGCCCTCTATCAAGAACTGTACGAGCGGTTGGAATCAGTCCCCGGCGTGCAGGCCGTCGCTGCGGCGACGCAGATGCCGTTCTCGGGGGGAACGACCTCCAACACGACGACAGTGGAAACACGGGTGGGCCTGGAGGAGACTAACGTCGAGCGCGCCAACGTGAGCGCCACGTATTTTCGCGTGATGAGCATTCCCCTGGTCTCTGGTCGTTCCTTCACGCCCCAAGACCGATACAGCGACAAGCCGGTGGCGATCGTGAGCCAGGCGATGGCTCAGGCTCACTGGCCCGATGGGGAGGCCATCGGTCGGAGGATCAGGGAGGGCAGCATCGAAGGCGATTCGCCGTGGGTCACCGTGGTCGGCGTGGCAGCCGACGTGCGTCACCGAGGACTCGATGCGGAGCCGCAACCCAAGATGTATCTGCCGTTCCGCCAGGGAATGATCTGGCAGATGAGCAGCGATGGACAGGCCGTGAGCTCCAATCGAACTGTCGTGCTCAAGACATCGATTGACCCTTCCGGGGTGATGGCCGCGGCTCGAGATGTCGTGCGTGCCATCGACCCCGACCTGCCCATCGTCGAGTTGAGCACGCTCGATCGCCTGATCAGCCGGTCGGTCGCCGGCCCACGCTTCCGGACGATCCTCATCGGCTCCCTGGCGGCGCTGGCCACGGTACTGGCGGTTGTCGGCATCTTCGGTGTGCTTGCGTATGCGGTAGCGCGGCGCACCAACGAGATCGGGATTCGGATGGCCCTGGGTGCGGCGCGGGTTGATGTCGTTCGTGGCGTGCTGAAGCGAGGCCTGACGCTACTGACGATTGGCCTCGCGATCGGGTTGGTCGTTTCCCTGGCGGCGGTCCGGGCGCTCGAGAGGTTCCTGTTCGAGATCAGCCCCACCGACCCGGCGACATTGACGGCGGTGGCTCTGTTACTTACGAGCGCAGCCCTGGCGGCGAGTTATATCCCGGCACGCCGAGCGACGCGGGTGGATCCCGTGGAGGCGCTGCGGCGCGAGTGAGGTGGACTGCGCCGCTCATCCGTTACCAGCCTGTATACTGATTTCTATT
Source organism: Gemmatimonadota bacterium (assembly GCA_039588075.1). Classification (GTDB taxonomy): domain Bacteria; phylum Gemmatimonadota; class Gemmatimonadetes; order Palauibacterales; family KS3-K002; genus JBDHAL01. The sequence goes on from JBDHAL010000020.1 coordinate 5,565, forward strand.
CGAAACATGTCGTCGACCAGGATGTCGGCCAGCGTCGCACGGCGACAGCTGATGCCGAAGCGGTGCCGGTCGATCTCGAGGACACCTGTGGCCTGTACGCCCTGGGGGGTGACCGACGCGTTGGCGGCGAAGGTCACGATGTTTGTCCGTCCGCGGATGGTCAGGTCGCCTTCCACGCGATAGCGGCCCGGGGCTGTCGATTTGACGCTGACGAGGTTGAAGCGGGCTGTCGGGTGCTCCTCCACGTGGAAGAAGTCCTCCCCCATAAGGTGCGTCTTTAGCCTCCGACGTGGCACGACTTCGTGCGGCGGCATGTCGGTGATCTCGATCGTCGTCATGTCGGCGACGAACCAGCCGCCGGTCACCTGTCCGTCGGCGACACAGATCGCTCCCGATTCGAACTGCACCGTCCCTTCGTGCTGGCCGGTTCCCCAGAACTTCGTGCCGTGCCAGCGGATCTCCGAGCGCTGCAGGTCGAGGGCCAGTTCGCGGCCGCGGTCACACTCTTGGTCCGGCGCCGTCGACAGCGGCAGCAGGACACAGATGAGCGGGAGCCATTGCCGCACGGCGCCCTCTAGGGCTCGAGGACGATATCCCGCTGTCCCCGCCACGTGCCGGACTCGTCTTTCGTGAGCCGGATGATCCCGGAACCGCCGCGTCCGTCGTGATCCGCCCTGTACCCGGCGTCCACCCAGGGGTCGCCCTCGAAAACGACCTGGTCGATCCAGTACTCCTGGCGGCCGGGCTCCTTGACCACGAGGTGGATGTGGGCAGGCGCGTTACGCGATGGATAAGAGGCGGGCCGGATCGTCGTGAACTGGTAGCGCCCCTCCGCGTCGGTCTCGACCCAGCCCCGCAGGTATCCGTGCCGCCGCCCCCAGTCGCGCTCATCGCCGCGGGTGGGATACACGCCCTCAGCGTTGGTGTGATAAGCGTAGATGATGACCCCGGCTGCGGGCGTCCGGCTGTCAGGCTGGAAGACCCGGCCGCTCAGGACGAGGGGCTCACCGGGCTCCCCCTCGGGCGGGATTGTCGTGTGCCACGACAGGTCGTCGAGCGAATGCTCGTAGATGGCCTCGCAGCCCTCACACACATAGAGGTTGGAGCGCTCTTGGCCAAGGCCGGCGGTCGCCGTGGCCAGCGAAGACAGCGCCGTGAGGGTCGCTACGAACTGCCATATCCGATCTCGCATTGGCATCTCCTCCTTCTGGGCGGTTCGACAATGAGATGCCGCTGCGGCTGCCAGGGTTTAAGTGCGTCAACCGGCCGGCGCGGGGTCCAGGTCCGCCGCTTGCCTCACGGATTCAAGGGCGAGTTGAAGTAGAAGGTGGCCCGAACCGACCAGGGCCCCCACCCCTGCGCGTTTTGTGCCCGCACACGCCAGCGGTAGCGCCTGTTGTTGTACTGCGGCCAGAACGTCTGAGAGTTCGTGGTCTTGGGGTAGGTGTAATAGTATAGCCAGTTGCCGTTGCTCTCGTGCTCGATCTCGAACTCGTACTGGGTAACGCCTGATATGGCGCCGCAGGAGAGGGTCACCGTGGCGGTGGAGATCGAGATTCCGCCGCTGGGGCTCAACCCGGTCGGCGCAGGGGGCACGTCTCCCCCAATATTGCCGAAGTTGAAGGTCGCCCAGACCGACCACGGCCCCCAGCCCTGTGCGTTTCTTGCCCGGACCCGCCAGCGGTAGCGCGTGTCGTTGACCTGGGGCCAGAACGTCCGCGAGTTCGTGCTCTCGGAGTAGGTGAAGTAGTACTGCCAGGTGCCCCCGCTCTCGTACTCGATCACGAACTCGTACTCGTTGACGCCTGAAATCGCGTCGCAAGAGAGGTTCACCGAGGTCGTCGTGATCGAGGCTCCGCCGCTGGGACTCAACCCGGTCGGCGCGGGAGGCAGGTCTGCCCCAATATTGCCGAAGCTGAAGGTCGCCCAGATCGACCAGGGCCCCCAACCCTGCGCGTTGCGGGCCCGCACGCGCCAGCGATAGCGAGTGTCGTTGTACTGGGGCCAGAAGGCCCGCGAGTTCGTGCTGGCGTTGTAGGTGTAGTAGTGACTCCAGGTGCCGCCGCTCTCGTACTCGATAAAGAACTCGTACTCGGTCACGCCCGGTATCGAACCGGCGGATAGGGTCACCGGGCTCGTCGTAATCGTGACCCCGCCAGCGGGGTTGAGTCCGGTCGGGGCGGGTGGCAGATCTGCCCCGACATCGCCAAAGTTGAAGGTCGCCCACTCGGACCACGGCCCCCAACCCTGTGCGTTCCGTGCCTGAACTCGCCAGCGATAACCCGTGTCGTCGAACTGGGGCGAGAAAGTCTGCGAGTTCGTGCTCACGATGTAGTTGTAATAGTGCTCCCAGTTGCCCCCGCTCTCGTTCCAAATCTCGAACTTGTATGCCGTTGCCCCCGTTATCGCATCGCAGGCAAGGGTGACCGAGGCTTCGGTGATCGTCTCCCCGTTGCTGGGACTCAGGCCGGTCGGGGCGGGCGGCAATTCCTCTTCCTCATCGTTGCCGCTCTCGCCGAGGACGACATATCCCACGACCTCGCTCGTGTGCATGATCTCTACATCGGCGGACTTTTCCTCTTCCACCAGAACCTGCGCGCTGCTCGATCCGAGACTCTTGTATCTCAGCGTTGCGGGGTCGCCCTCATCCGTGGTCTGGATTCCGGCAACCAGCACGGGGTCGTTGTAGCTCTGAGCGAAGCTCAGCGTGTGCCACGAGTTGGTCACAGCATTAGGAGTCAAGGACGCCTCAAATGATATTCCGTCGATGACGTCCGAGCCGGGCTCGATGGCCACGTAGCCCACGCTTTCCATGGCGTGAGAACCGTCGTTGGCCTCCTCTTCCTGGACCTTAACCTGGAATCCGGTCGGCTGCGCCGCGCGCTGTCGAGTGACCACGGCGGCGGACTCATTGAAAGTCTGTGCCTGTGTCAGGATCACGGGCGTACTCGGAAACGATTGGCGAAAACCGACCGACCTGAAGTCTTGACCGACGGTCGCGTGCCCGGCTTCCAGCAATCCTCCGTTCTCGAGGCGATGGACGCCGGCCTCCACGACCAGGTATCCTATGGTCTCCGATCCGTGCGCCCCGTCCAGATAGTCCCACTCGTCGATCAGGAACTGGAAACCGCTAGCCGACACGTTCAGGATTCGGATGGTGGACGGAGCGGGGTCGTAGTAGGTAGGCGGCTGTATGATCACGACCGGGTTGGCGTAGGAATTCTTCAAGCTCACAGATTGCCAGCTGTCTTTGTCCGCCTGCGCCACGGTTACCTTCCCAACCTCGGCCTGGAGGCGGGCCTGGGCACCATGGGCATATACTATGTCGTAGTCGACTTCCGCTCCACAGAGGAGTGGTCCCGTGTCCGTCGAATCGTATTGTTTCCCCGTGGGGTCGGACCACCCGCCGAAGGGGCCCTGCCACGATCCTCTGGGATTGTACCAGTCATCGAAATTGGCGGGCGTTCTGTAGAGGGCATACCAGAGAGGCAGGTGTGAAAAGTCCTCCGTGTCATCTACGTTGTCCTCCCACCATGACTTTCGGGTGTAGATGCCACACGGGAAATCCCCGCATGCATCGACCGCTTCCTGGATTTTTTCGATCAACTCAGTTGCCGTCAAATCGCCGGGCGCTTCCTCGGCGTCCAGCCACAGCCTCTGAACGGGAAAGGGCTCGATGACCGATAGGGTATACTCGACCTGGCCGGTGATGTCCACGTCCCAGTTGAGATAGACATAGGCGTCCAGGGTCATCCCGACGCTGGCAGCCGTCCGTAGCTGCTGTGCCGCGATATCCGAATTGGAAACGCCGGAGATGTAGTGACGAACGCCTCTATCCCACCAGCAGGCGGCCTCGCTTTCCTCCAGGTATCCCTGCCAGAACGATTGGTCCACGGCAAGGACCGCCTGCCCGGCTGGGGCTCTCGCGGCTGGGGGTTCGTCTAACTGTGAATCGGGATCCGTGACATCCTCGCACCCGGCCAGCGTTAGAGCCGTAAGTCCAACTGCAAGGCGGAATAGGAGAGCCGGGGCGGTGGTGAGAGGTAGCTTGCTCGGAGTGCGCATGAGGTTACCCTCGCTTCTCGGGGGGGGCGGAAAAGTAGCAGTTTGACGCGGTGGTATCAAATCCGCAGGAAAACTGATGCGACGGGGGGCGGTAGGCGGCGGAGTCCAGCCGGCGACGAAACCAGTAACTATGTCTGATGGGGCCCGGGGTACCATCCGTCCACCGCCGTGTTATCATCCGCGCCATGGACAGAAAGATGATTCTCACGGCCCTGCCGCTCGTTCTGATGATGGCGCTGCCGGCGCGCGCCCAGGACTCTTCCCCGGGAATCGGAGACAGCGCGTACGTGGCGGGCGAATACCGCGTGTTCACTGGGGCCGGCGAGCCTGCGTCGATCGACGACATCGTGGCTGAGATGGGACGACACCAGGTCGTGTTCGTCGGCGAGGCCCACGACGATCCGACCGGCCACATGCTCGAGGCCGAGCTGCTCGAGCGGGCGTACGAGGCCTACGGAGCTCCGGGGTCGAACGACAGCGCGCCCCGCCCGGTGGCGCTATCGCTCGAGTTCTTTCAGCGCGACGTGCAGGTGATCCTCGATGAGTACCTGGCCGGCCTGATCACGGAGAAGGCGTTCCGGGCCGCCAGTCGGCCGTGGCCCCGATACGAGACCGACTACCGGCTCCTGATCGAGTTTTCGAAGGAGAACGGGCTGGCAGTGATCGCGGCGAACGCCCCGCGGCGGTACACGACCCGGGTGACGATGAACGGGCGCGAGTCGCTGTACGACCTGAGCCCCGAGGCCCTGGCGAGCCTCGCTCCGCTGCCCTACGGACAGCCGTCCGAGGAGTACCGCGACCAGTGGATCCAGGTCATCTCCGAGGTGATGGAGGAAGAGGGTATGAAGTGCGGCCTACCGATCCCCGAGCCTGAGGAAGGGGAAGAGGCGGTGCAGGCCCGGGCCCCCGTCGGATCACACGACAACATGGGAAACCAGCTGCACAGCCAGGTGCTGTGGGACGCGACGATGGCTTACTGGATCTCGGGGTACCTGACGCAGGAGCCGGACGCCCTCGTGCTGCACATGGTCGGCGGTTTCCACGTCGGGCGCGGTACCGGCACGCCGGAGCACCTCGAGGCCTACCGTCCCGGCACCTCGCGTATGATCGTCGTCCTGCGACCGGTGGAGGACATAGACACCTTCGAGCCCGCCCCTGACGGCGAGTGGGGCGACTTCGTGATCCAGACGGACGAGTCGCGGACGCTGGAGGAGATCGAGTGCCGGGAGTACCTGGCCGAGCTAGAAGCGGAGTAGCGTCACGGGCGTCTGTTCTGCGCCGTTTTGGACGGCGTGGCACACCAGAACCGGCTCGGGGGAATCGGGAGCTCAGGAATCCAAGCACGTGCATGGAGGTATCCGGTGAGAATCGCCGACATGAACTGGATGCAGGTTGAGGAACACGTGAAGACGGACGACCGGGCGGTGGTCCCTCTTGGGAGCACCGAGCAGCACGCCTACCTGAGTCTGCAGACGGATGCGCTGATTCCGGAGCGGCTGGCGCATGAGGCCGCCGAACCCCTGGGGATACCGGTCTTTCCCGTGGTGCCGTACGGGATTTCCCCCTATTTCTCGGCCTTCCCCGGTACCATCACTCTTCGTCTGGAGACTTACGCTCGCTTGATTCGGGACATCTTGGACAGCCTCTCGCGCTCCGGGTTCCGTCGGATCGTCTTCGTGAACGGCCACGGGGGGAACGCGCCGGCGGGTTCGCTGGCCCAGGAGTGGATGGCGGACCACCCGGGTCACCAGGTGAAGGTCTTCAACTGGTGGATCGCCCCGAAGACGCAGGCAAAGATCAGGGAGGTGGATCCCGTGGGCTCTCACGCCTCGTGGATGGAGAACTTTCCCTGGACTCGCCTGGCGGGTGTGGCCCTTCCGGCGGAGCAGAAGCCGGCCATCGACACGGCTCTGAAGTCGGTCCTGGATCCGGCGGCCTTTAAGGAGGCCGTGGGTGACGGGAACTACGGCGGGTTCTATGAGCGGCCCGACGAAGAAACGATGGCCATCTGGGAGGTAGCCGTGGCCGAGGTTCGGGAGATCATGGAAGACGGATGGAACTAGAGGAACGACGACCCATGGACATCGACTACAGCGGCCGCACGGTCATCGTCACGGGTGGGGGACACGGGCTCGGGCGAGCCATGGCTCGGGCCTTCGCCGAGCGGGGAGGCCGGGTCTGGACTTGCGATGTGCTGGCCGATGAGCTGGCCGAGACTCGGGAGCTGTGCGGCGCGAGGTGTGAGACCCGTGCCGTGGACGTTCGGGACAGGGAAGGGGTGAAGGCCTTCGTGGAGGAGGCATCCCGGGAGTCGGGGCGCGTGGACATCCTGGTGAACAACGCGGGCGGCGTGGTAGGGCAGGTGGGGCGCCCGCTGGAAGAGGTCACGCTCGAGGCGTGGCAGTCGATCTTCGATGTGAACCTCACCGGGGCTTTCAACTTCGCCCAGGCCGTGGCACCTGGCATGAAGGCGGGAACCTGGGGCCGCATCGTAAACATCTCCTCTGGCGCCGGCATCCGGGTGAGCCTCACCGGCATCCAGGCCTACGCCTCGGCCAAGACCGGCCTCATCGGCTTCACCCGGCAGCTGGCCCACGAGTTGGGCTCTTTCGGTATTACGGTGAACTGCGTGGCCCCCGGGTTCATCCGCTCCAACCCGACAACCGAGCGGCAGTGGGAGTCCTACGGCGAAGAGGGCCAGCGGAAACTGGTCGACTCCATCGCCACGCGGCGGCTGGGAACGCCCGAGGACATCGCCCACGCCGTCCTTTTCTTCTCCTCCGACTACGCGTCCTGGATCACGGGCCAGACACTCAGCGTGGACGGGGGCCGGTAGCGGTTGAATCAAACCCGATTCTTACCCATCTTGGTCGCCTATGGCGGACTTCCTCGTGCGCCTACCGAAGCCCCGGCCGCCGCTAGTTGAATCGAGTGCGCTCGACCCCGCGGCACGGACCACGTTCGTCTCTGACAGACTCCCAGGTGGACATGATGAGTAAACGAATCGTCACCGCCCTGACGGCCGCGCTGTGCTTGCTCGCCGCTCCCAACACTCGTGCGCAGACCGGGGATCTGGGCCACATCGACTTCCCCACATCCGGGGCGCCCGAGGCTCAGGAATACTTCATCCACGGCGCTCTCTTGCTGCACAGCTTCGAGTACCCCGACGCCGCGGAGGCCTTTCGTGAAGCCCAGCGTCTGGATCCCGATTTTGCGATGGCCTACTGGGGCGAAGCGATGACGTACAACCACACGCTATGGAGCGAGCAGGACCGCGAGGCAGCGTGGGAGGCACTGGAACGTCTGGGCGCGACCAGCGATGCGCGGTTGGCCGCCGCGCCCACCGAACGGGAGAAAGGCTACCTGCTGGCGCTGGAGTTACTCTACGGTGAGGGAACCAAGCTGGAGCGCGATCGCGCCTACGCCGAAGCCATGCGACGGCTGCGCCAGAATTACCCCGATGATGACGAGGCCCAGGCATTCTACGCCCTGGCGATCCTCGGCACCGCGCACGATGGCCGCGATCACCAGACCTACATGCGCGCCGCCGGTCAAGCCGAGGAAGTGTTTCGTGATAACCCGCGGCACCCGGGGGCCGTTCACTACTTGATCCACTCCTACGACGATCCCGTGCACGCGCCGCTGGGATTGCGAGCCGCTCGCGCTTACTCGGACATCGCACCGGCGGCCAGCCACGCGCAGCACATGATCTCACACATCTTCGTCGCGCTGGGGTACTGGGACGAGGTCGTCCAGGCGAACGAGCGCGCCGTTGAGGTGGCGGACGAGCGGGTCCAGCGCAAAGACCTCCCCGTCGATGCTAGAAACTACCACGCGCTTCATTGGCTGGCTTACGGCTATTTGCAGCAGGGCCGCTACGACGCTGCCCGCGATCTGCTCATGCAGATGAACGAAGACACCGAGGAGAGCGAATCGTCGCGGGCCCGGCGGCATCTTGCGATGATGCGTGCGGATTACCTGGTCAACACGCGCCGCTGGCGCGACGATGCCCTCGGCATCCAGATCGACGTGACCGGATTAGGTGCAGGAGTCGTGGCCCGCCACCACTTCGCCAACGGGATGGCGGCGCTGGCTCTTGGCGATCGTCCTGGTGCGGAGCGAGAGCTGGCAACTCTGAAAGAGCGGCTGCAGGCAACGGGCGGATCAGACCCGGCTACCTATGGACCCAGCGTTCAGGCGGCACGCGTCATGACGCTGGAGCTCGAGGCTCTTCTACTCGGCGCCGCCGGGAACGAGGGCGAGGCGCTTGGCCTCATGCGTGAGGCGACTGCGCTGGAAGATGAGATCCCCTACGAGTACGGGCCCCCACGGGTGGTGAAACCTTCCCACGAATTGCTCGGCGAGCTCCTGCTGGCACGGTCCAGCTTCGCCGAAGCCCGCGCCGCCTTCGAGGGCGGGTTGTACCGGGCGCCGCGGCGCACCGAATCGCTGCTCGGGCTGGCCCGCGCCGCCGAGGGGGCCGGTGACGCTCGGTCAGCACACGAAACCTACGCAACGCTCGCACGGATCTGGACCGGCGCCGACGCCATGCTGCCGGATGTGCAAGAAGCACGGGGCAGGGCCGGAACCAAGTAGACCGACTCAGCCGTGTTTGATGAAAGTGCCGTCGTTGAGCTCGGCGACGGCTTGCCGCAGCTGTTCCTGGGTATTCATGACGATGGGCCCGTACCACGCGACGGGCTCCTCGATCGGCTTTCCTGAGACCAGCAAGAACCTGATACCGGTCTCTCCAGCCTGTACCGTCACCTCGTCGCCGCTGTCGAACAGCACGAGTGAACGGTTCCCCGTCACGTCAGGTGCCGGGGCGCCGCTGGGGGTCACCCCTTCGGTCTTCACGTCTTGCCGCGGTGAGGCGTCGCGGAACGTGCCGGTCCCCTCGAACACGTAGGCGAACGCGTGCCGGGAAGTCTCGACGGGCAGCGCCTTGCGTATGCCCGGCGGCACCCAGACGTCCAGGTAGCGCGGGTCCGCGGCGATGCCGTCCACCGGACCGGTCTTCCCCCAGAAGTCTCCACAGACGACCCGGACCCGGGTGCCGTCGTCGTCGATCACCTCCGGGATGTCCTGGGACGAGACGTCCTGGTAGCGAGGGGTGCTCATCTTCAGAGAAGAGGGCAGGTTCGCCCAGAGCTGGAACCCGTGCATCCTGCCCTTCGGGTCGCCCTGCGGCATTTCTTGATGGAGAATCCCGCTTCCCGCCGTCATCCACTGCACGTCGCCGGCTCCTAGCTTGCCACTGTTTCCCAGGCTGTCGCCGTGCTCTACGGTGCCGGCGAGGACATAAGTGATGGTCTCGATGCCGCGATGCGGATGCCACGGGAAGCCGGCCAGGTAGTCGCCGGGGTTCTCGTTGCGGAAATCGTCGAGCAGCAGGAACGGGTCGAAATCGCCGGTATTTCCAAAGCCAAACGCGCGGCGCAGCTTCACGCCCGCGCCTTCGACGGTGGGCTGCGACTCGATGATCCGCTTGATCGGTCTTATCGACACGACTCCTCCTCGCTTCGTGGGAGTGTTGGCAGTAAGAAAAACTCGCCCGCCGTGCTCCAGGTTCCCCCGCCTACGACGACTTGCCGCACTGCCGTTTCTGAGTCGATCTTTATGCGACCCACGCATCGCCTTCGACCTCTAGCCCAGGAGGATCGCATCATGCGTCTGCCAGAACGTTTTCGTTTACTGTTCGTCGCTAGCGTGGTCTTGAGCGCGGCGGCCGCGTCCCCGGCCTGGCTCTCCGGCCAGACGACCGAGACACAGCGCCGAGCGGCGGCCGGTATCCTGGCGCGTATCGACTCGCTGGAGATGCGTCTCCAACCGAGTCAGACGGCGGAGCGCCTGGCCGGCGCCGCCGATGCCGACCGGGACGCCGTGCTCGCGCGTGCCGAAGAGCTGTGGACTTCGGAGATGCAGGATCTCAGCGATTGGATCGGCCACCATCCGGAGGTGGGCTGGCACGAGTTCATGGCGGTGGACACGCTGACGGCCCTGCTGAGGAGCTACGGTTTCCAGGTGGAAGGGGACGCTGCCGGCCTCGCCACGGCCTTCGTGGCCACCTGGACGTCCCCGGCCGGTGCTGACGGCCCCACGCTGGGGCTGATCGGCGAGTACGACGCGCTGCGGGGAACGCGTGGCGACTTCCACGGCGACCAGCACAATTCCCAGAGCCCGGTCGCCATGTCCGCGGCACGGGCGCTGGCCGAGCACATGGCGCGGAACGAGGTGCCGGGCCGCATCATCATCTACGGGTGCCCGGCGGAGGAGGTCGATCCGCCCGCCAAGCGGATCATGCGGGATGCGGGCGTCTTCCAGGAGGCCGACATCCTGGTGCGCAGCCACGCCGGCGACGAGACCAAGCGCGACCGGCCCGGGTTCGGCGTCTGCTGCCTCAACATCGATGCGGTGAAGTACACGTTCACCGGCCGGCCCGCCCACCAGATGGCCTCGTGGAACGGGCGCAACGCCCTCGAGGCCGCGGTGTTGTTTTACTCGTCGGTGGACCACCTGCGCTCGAGCTGGCGCCCCGAGCACCGGGTGCAGGGCGTGATCCCCGAGGGCGGCGCGGCACCGAACGTCGTGCCCGACCGCGCCGTGGTGGACTACTTCATCCGCTATCCCGATGTCGTCTACCTCGAGCACATCGCGCGGATGATGCGCGACGCGGCCCGCGCCGCGGCGCTGGCCACCGGCACGGAAGTGGAGGTGAAGCGGTACGGCGAATACCGTGACGGGATAACGACGGCGATGCTGGAGGAGCTCGTCTTTGCCTACGCGAGGAAGCTGGGTGCGCCGGGTCTGATCGAGGAGAAGGGCCGGCCGGCCGGCTACGAGGAGAGCGGCTTCGTCAGCCGCGACATCCCCGGGGTCGGAATCACGGTTCGCAGCTCATCGCATCCAAACCACACGTACGGGATGCTCGACGACACGTTCGCCGATATCGGCCACCAGGGCTTCCTGCTGGACGCCAAGATCGAGGCGGCCGTCCTCTACGACTTCCTCACCCACGCGGACTACAGGGCCGCGGTGAAGGAGGAGCACAGTACCCTGGCGGGACTGCTGGACATGTACGAGGAGAAGCTGCGCGAGGCCTACGCCCCGGAGATTGGAGCGGACACCGCCCTCTCGAGGGAAAGCCTGATGGAGATCGAGGTCCCGCAGGTGGAACGGCCCGGCGGAGGTCGCTAGCGGCCGTTTGGTGACCGCGCTGAACTGATATGCCCCGCCTGACGCGACGATGTCAGGCGGGGTCTATTCCGTTCAGACTATGTGTGTCGGCGAACGGCATCGGCGAGCTGGAGAATATCTTCCTCGGTATTGAAGTAATGGGTCGACACCCTCATCCCACCGATGTTCGACGTATAGCGTATCGATATCAGGACCCTGTCGGCCACGATCTTGTTCAGCAAGGCAAGATCCTCCGCCGGTTCTTCGTGATATCTGAAGGTCGTGATGCCCGAGCGATTCTCCGGGCTGCGCTTGGAGACGAGCCGGGCTCCGACCCTGTCCAATTCGACGTGGAGCAGGTCGGTCAGTTTTCGTATGTGGCTTTCCACGTTCCTGATGCCGACCGCATTCACGAGCTTCAACGACTCACCGAGCCCCACGGCGCCCGGGTAGTTGGAAGTCCCGGCGATCTCGAACCGCTTGGCCGTGCGTGGGAAGCTGTACTCTCTGAAGGGCGTGATATCGGGCGTCTGGAAATACTCTCCCCAGCCGCCTGCGGGAGGTTCCAGCGCTAGATAGCCGTGGGATGCGGGCTCGAGTTCCGCCAGCGCCCGGTCGCCGATGAACATGATGCCGCAACCGAAAGGCGCGTTCAACCACTTGTGGCCGCCGGCAATCACGAAATCGGCGTATTGCGTCGCCAGGTCGATCTCCATCGCGCCCATCTCTTGCACGGCATCCACCACCAACCAGATGTCCCGGGCCCGGCAGATTTCCCCGAGCCTCCTGACATCCATCCGGTAGCCCGAGCACCACTGGACCGACGACACGCAGACGACCTTCGTTCTCGGATCGATGGCACCCTCGAAATCTTCCGGAGTCAGCACGCCTTCGTCGTGGGACTGAACCGGTTTGATTTCCAAGCCGATCGATTCTCGCTTCGTCGCCCACGGTATCGCCACCTGGAGGTACTCGGTATCGGCGATCAGGACGTTGTCGCCGCGGCTCAACGGCAGGGCGTTCGCCACGATGTTGAGCCCGTGCGACGTGCTCTCGACCAACGCGACGTTCGCCGGCCGCGTGTTGAGCAGTTTCGCCGCCTCCTCCAGGGGCTCCTGCCGCATATCGTCCATGGCGATGTGCAGCTGCGACGCGTCTTCGGCATCACCGCTCACCGCAAGGTCAAGGAACGCCTTGATCGCTTCACGGGCCTGTATCGGAGTCAGGCTGATCGCGGCCGAATCCAGGAACACCTTCTCACTCAGGCCGGGAAATGATCCTCGCGCTTCTTCGGGGGTCATCCGGGAGTTTCCCTTGATTGGATCTAGCGGTCGGGCTCGAAGACTCGGGCGAGGTCGATTGTGCCGGCATCCAATCCAACGAGCCTCACGGATAGGCTGTCGCTGTACTTTTCCGGGCCGGTGCGACTCGCGAAGTCCCATACCTCGATGGTCTCCGCGTCCGCATCAACGATCCAGTACTGAGCGACGCCCTGCCGCTGGTAGAGCTTCTTCTTGATCGACCGGTCGCGCCCGGCCGTCGAAGGTGAGAGGATCTCGACTACCAGGTCGGGCGCGCCGCGAATCCCTTCGTCGACCAGTCTCTCCGCCGCCGCCCGCGACACATAAACGATGTCCGGCTGAACCCCCTCCTCTGTCTCGGGGAACTCGACGCCGATGGGTGCGTGGTAAAGCCAGCCGTGTCCGGGTCTGACCAGCATTTCGCGTAGCGCGGCCTCGAGGTTCCCGCTGACCCACTGGTGGCGCCGCGACGGGGCGGCGGTCACGTACAGCTCTCCGTCGATCGCCTCGTAGCGCTTGCCATCTTCGGGCATGAGTTGCGCATCTGCCCACGTGATCCGTGCCGTAGCCATATGCTCCACATTATACCTCCTGTCCCGGGGCCGGGCGAGCGACTGACCCTCTACAGAGATCTTCGCGACCGCCCGTCAACAAATCGGCAACACCCAATCGCAAAGCCGGAGGTAATTTCCGCCGCCCTCGCGCGCGCATGTGACCGGCTGTACGTTTCGCTTCGGTCTGCCACCCATTTCATCGTTTCCGGGTCAAGGAGAACGTCCGACATGTCCCGTTCCGCGTTCCTGGCCTTTCAGGTAACCGCACTGTTGTTCTACGCCGCATGCCGACCTCACGATGCGGAGGAAGCAACAGCCGATTCACAGATCGTAGGTCGGCGGCCCAACATCGTCGTCATCGTCGTCGATGACCTTCGCTGGGACGAGTTGGGCATTGCTGGGCATCCCTACATCGAGACGCCGCACGTCGACCGATTGGCGGGCGAGGGCGTGTGGCTCACCAGCGCGTTTCACGCCGTACCGCTCTGCTCGCCGAATCGCGCCAGCATCCTGACCGGCCAGTACCCGTCGCGCCACGGGATCATCGACAACGTGGCGCGGAACCGGGCCAGCCACCGGCTGCAGACGTTCCCACAGGCCTTGCAGCGTGAAGGCTATGAAACCGCGTTCTTCGGCAAGTGGCACATGGGTAACGATCCGACGCCCAGGCCGGGCTTCGACCACTGGTCGGCCATTCCGGGTCAGGGCCGTACCATCGATCCGGAACTGTACGAGGACGGGCGGATCCACACCGTTGAGGGGTATATCACAGATGTGCTTACCGACCGTGCGGTGGCGTTAATAGAGGAGAGCGATGGCGAGCGGCCGTTCTTCATATATATAGGACACAAGGCGATTCATCCCGACGCCCGGCAGCTCGACGACGGTTCCGTCGACCTCTCCGTCCCCCGAGGCTACGTCCCGGCGCCGCGGCACCTGGGGCGCTACGAGGAGATGCTATTCCCGCGCCGCGCGAACGTCATCTCGTCCCTCGCCGATCTGGTCGACAAGCCGGCGCTGCGCAGGGCGTTGACGAACAAGAACTCGGACGAGATGGTCAAGATGTTCGGCGAAAGCGAACTCGATTTGGGGTCCAGCGAGGAGACGATCCGGCGTCGAGCGGAGATGCTGCTTGCCGTGGACGACGGGCTGGGGCGAATCGTCGAAGCGCTCGAGGGGCGCGGCATTCTGGACGAGACCTTCATCTTGTTCACCAGCGACAACGGGTTCTTCTACGGCGAGCACGGTCTCTCGATCGAGCGCCGGCTTCCCTACGAGGAATCGATCCGAACACCCTTGCTCGTTCGCTATCCCGCCGTGGCAGATGCCGGTTCGCAGATCGACGAACTCGTCCTCTCTGTTGACATCGCGCCGACGGTGCTGGACATCGCGGGCGTCGAGATCGGGGATCACATTCAAGGTCGCTCGCTCGTACCGCTGCTTAAGGGTAACGCCGCTGATTGGCGCGAGTCGGTTCTGATCGAATTTTACACGTACGAGAATCCATTTCCCTGGCTGGTCGACATGGACTATCGGGCCATCCGAACGGACCGCTACAAGTACGTGCACTGGATGCAGCATCCGGACGAGAACGAGTTGTATGACCTGGTCGAGGATCCCTACGAGATGCGCAACCTGATCGACGATCCGCGGCTGACGGGGGTCCTGGGGGAGCTGCGGGCGGAGATGGCGACGGCGGTGCTCGATGCGATGCAGCTAGCCAGATGAGGGTGAATTAGGCGGAATTGGACTGTGTAGACAACGACAACGAGATGAGAAGCGAGAAGGGGAGGCCGTTATGACGCTGTACCAGGGTCTGATCGGAGTTGCCCTGGAGCCCCTCAGCTCCACGTCGAGAAGCTATGGAGTGGCGCCGGGTGCGAGCGGGGAGCTGCAGCCCAGGCGCAGCCAGCTAAACGCCGAGCGCATCGTCCAGGGGATCAAGACCTGGGTCGTCGCCGCGCACGTGTACATTGCGGCGACCGAAGGCGAGCGGAATCCGCGTACAGCGGGCGAGCTGCGGGCGCGGCACAGTCGCGCGGCGGTACGCGAGGCGAACGCTGTCGTCGCGCACGGGAACGGTCAGATCACTCTGGATGGCTCGGCCACGGGCTCCGGCTCATCGAACTTCATTGAATCGAACCTGAGTTACCTGGTGGGCCGCGGGCACGTTCCGGTGTTCATCGGCGTCGATCGCCTCGGCCATCGCCCCTTCAGCCTGGCCACGGCCCGGAGTAACACGGGCGGGCACTCGCACGGCTTCACCTACCCCGCCACGCGGATCGGACGCCTGGACGCTGTAGTGGTGATGATCGCGGGCGGTAACCGCCGCACCGGTCCGGGCAGCGATCCTCACCACGCTGTCCAGGAGGCCGAGGCGATAGCCCACGAGCTGGTACTCCACGCGGCCCGCTTGCTGAGGAGGCGCGCCTGGGAGCACGGCGACAGGGACGTGGAGCGAGTCAACCGCCTGCTGCGGCGAATCCGGGACCTGATCCAGGATCTGTTCTTTCCGGGAGACCGGCAGGAGTATTTGGGCGCGCTCTCGGCGAGCCGTATCGAGACCCTGATCGACGATGCGATTCGCCACCTGGGCAGTTCGAGCCACGTGGTGCATCAGCCCGGGCGATCGCCTCGCTGAACCGGCAGTAATCGGCGATACAGACCTGCAGCACCACCAGGGGTTTCCCTAGGGGCGGCCTATTCCTCGGGCCATGAACCTCCAGGCGCCCCTCTCCCAAACGTGAAGCCTTACGTACGAGGGCGCGTAGACGATCTTGTTCTTTCCGCGCACGCGTGTGCCGTTCGCGGTGTAGGTCTGCTCTACCTCGAGGCGGAAATCTTCGGGAAGCGGGGTCGGGTATACCAACCGATAAATGTCGTTGAAGAGACCGTTGATGGCCATTTCGGTTTCGCTTTCGAAGACGGAGCTAACCCCGTGCGGATCTACCAGGAAGGTGAGATTCTCACCGACACGTACAGTACGGGGTACCGGCCTTCTATCTGTGCGAACCAGCCGGTAACGAACCTCGAGGGCGCTTCCATGCATCCCGCGAGCAAGTGGCAAAGTCCTGGCCTCCAAGAACCCGTGAGCCCACATAAGTCCACCTCCTTTTGGCGGGATAAAGGTTTGGGACTGTATCGACAACGATAACGACAACGACAAAGAGAAGCGAGAAGAGCTTGCCGTTTTTGTATCACCTCGCTTCTCGCTTCTCGTTGTCGTTGTCGTTGTCGACAGAGTCCCAAACCATATAGAAGCTAAGCGGGTGGTCCGAAGGCGCGCCCGGCTTGCGCTGGACCCCGGAGCAGGCTCTTTTCGCGGACAGCTGCCTCGCTTGGTCGCTGAGGCGAAACCGGTCACAAGGGCAAAAAGCATGAGCGGCACCGGCCTTAAGCGGATCTTGGGCGTCTGGGACGGGCTCGCCGTCGTGGTGGGGCTGGTCATCGGCGTCGGGATCCTGCGGACCCCCGGATTGATCGCGGGCTACCTGGGCGGTCCGTGGCTCATACTAACGGTGTGGGTGGCGGGCGGGGTCATCGCGTTGCTCTCGGCGATGGTCTTCGCCGAGATGGCAGCGATGTATCCCGAGGCCGGGGGCAAGTTCGCCTATGCGAGGCAGGCGTTTGGGCCGATCGGCGGGTTCGTCGCCGGGTGGAGTGAGGTGATCGTCACCCGCGGTGGCTTTCCGGCGGCGTCGAAGGCCATCGTGATCGGCGAGTACCTGATTCTGCTCACCGGCTGGGGCGCCGTTCGAGGTTGGGCCGCGGCCGCCGTGCTGGGCTACTTCCTGCTCCATCTCATGGGGCTGCAGGCGGGTCGGGTGTTTCAGAACGTCGCCAGCACGGCGAAGGTCATACTCATCCTGGTCATCATCGGTGCGGGTCTGTTTGGCGGCAGCGGAGCTTCGTTGGCGCCCGGCGCGACCATCGCGCCGGAGCGCGGCCTGATGTTGGGATTCGCACTCGCCTACTTATCTGTTTCGTTCACCTATTACGGTTGGGATGACGCGGTCAAGATGGCGGAGGAGATCCGCGTGCCCGGCAAGAACCTGCCGAGGATCCTCATCCTCGGGGCGGTCGCCGTGGCGGTGCTGTACATCGCGATCAATGTGGCGTTCTTGAGCGGGCTCACGCCCGCTGAGATGGCCGGGTCACCGCTGGTGGCGGCGGATGCGGTGGCGGTGGCCTTCGGTGAGGGCGGCCGGACCTTCATCACCGTCACCGCGCTCATCATCCTGATCAGCAGCCTTAACGTCAACTTCCTGAGCTCGCCGCGGGTCGTTTATGGTTTGGCGCGCCGAGGTCTTGCGCCCGCGCGCCTGACGGGCGTATCGGGCGGCGGCACCCCGATGGGTGGGCTCCTGTTGATCACGGCGTTGATCTTTCTGCTGGCG
>JBDHAL010000021.1:0-22554 GCA_039588075.1 Gemmatimonadota bacterium
GTCCACGGAGGCGGCCCACAATTCGACGCGCCGCCGGAGCCGGCGGCCTTCGGCGAAGCGGAGATTCTGGAGGAGGGCGGCCGCTTTCGTCTCTACGATGTGGGCCCGCCGTCGGAGTCCCGATTCACGGCCTTCCTCGACGGGATCGAGCACACCCGAATCGCGGGCTACGTGGGCACCGTTCCCATCGTTCACGGATATGTCGCCGCCGTGATCCGGGGCCGCTCCGACCGCGCCTTCACCACCTGGAACCTGATCGAGGAGGAAGTCCTCGCCTTTCCCCACCAGCTTCTCGGCCCGGAACGCCTGGTGCAACTCGGGCTACCGGAAGGGTCACTGCTCAACAGCGAAGGGGACGAAGACACGGCTCACCCGATCTTTCTGGCCGAGAAAGCGCGTGAGGCGGTGAAGTTGCAGCGGGCGCTGCTGGAGCGCCGCTTGGCGCGGCGTTGGGCGGATGAGGGGCCACGCGACGGCTGGTTGCTGGTTGACGGGCGACTCGCCATCGAGCCGGGGCTGCTGAGATCGGGCCGAGCCGTCGGCCTGGTTAAGAGCCACCGCACGCAGTTCCTGGGCATGGAGAGCATGGAAGCGGTTCTCTCGATGGAACAAGGGCGGCGCTCATCCATCTTCAAACCCGTCAGGCCGGAAGTGGGAGAGGTGTACAGCTGGTACCTGCGGCTCCGGCCGCCCGCCGGCCACGATATCTACTGGGCGCTGGCTCGCATCGAGGGCCGGGCCGATCCCGAGACGCTCGAGATCGCCGATGAAGCGAGTCGCTGGCTGCTGGCCGAAACGGCCCCCCTCGCCCTCCCCGATCCGCGGTGGCACGTGCTCCTCTATCCGATCCGCGATTGCGAGCAGTTCCTCAGGGCCCGGATGCCGACGCTGAACGTCGGGTAGAAAGGGAACCGTCAGGCGAGATGTTGCCGCCGGCCGGATGGTTTGCTATTTCTGGAAAGCCACCCCCAACGAAATCACCGGCTCGTGCGAAGATAGCCTCGGCCCATAACCACCTCTCGACATGCCAGAGGCCACACCTCCGCCCACTGTGGTGGTCTCACACCCCGACTGCGCGGGCCACGATACGGGCTCGGGCCACCCGGAGAACCGGGGACGGTTGCGGGCGCTCCTTGGAGCCCTGGAGACCGACCTCGGCGACCTGGACGGGCGCGTCACCCGCCTGGAAGGGCGACACGCCACGGAGGCCGAGCTGAGGCTCGTTCACCCGGAGGCCCACGTCGACCGGATTCGGGAAGCGGTGGGACAGGCGACCGATAACGATTGCCTGATCCACATCGACCCGGACACCGTGGTGTCACCGCGTTCTTGGGACGCCGCGTTGGCCGGGGCCGGCACGCTGCTGACCGCCGTCGATGCGATACTCGATGACTCCGCAGCAAATGCTTTCTGCGCGCCCCGACCGCCGGGCCACCACGCGACGGCCGACCGGGCGATGGGGTTTTGCCTCTTCAATAACGTGGCGATCGGTGCCCGCTACGCCCGGGAAAGAGGTCTGCTGCGCTCTCTCATCGTCGACTGGGACGTTCACCACGGCAACGGCACCGAGGCGATCTTCTACGAGGACCCCGACGCCTTCTACCTGTCCATGCACCAGTCGCCTCATTACCCCGGCACGGGCCACCGCAGGCACCGCGGCCATGGCCCCGGCGAGGGAGCCAACCTCAATCTCCCCATGCCGCCCGGCCTCCCGGCTCAGAGCTACGTGGACCGGTTGCTGGCGGGCCTCGAGTCGGCGCTCTCAGGATTCAAGCCCGATATCATCTTCGTCTCCGCCGGCTTCGATGCGGCCTACGGTGACCCGCTCGCGGGCTTCACACTGACCCCCGGCGACTACCATGCGCTTACCCTGCGCCTCAAGGAGATCGCCGCCGAGCATTGCGAAGGCCGCCTGATCTCGGCCCTCGAGGGCGGCTACGAGCCCGATATGCTCGCCGATTGCGGGCTGGCCCATATCCGCGCCCTCGCCGGTTTTGTTTTATGAGCCCTTAATCGGATCGATAACGACAACGACAACGACAGCGAGAATCGAGAAATAACTTCACCGACTCGATTCTCGCTGTCGTTTGTCGTTGTCGATGTGAATCGCCAGATGACGAATCGCCAATCGTTAAGACTTATCGGCATTCGACCTCAGGGGTAATTGATTCGTCATTGCCGTGCCCCCCTTCGAAAGGCGGAGTTCGGTGTGCGGTGTTCGAAATTCCTTCGGCCTTCGGTGTGCGGTATTCGACATTGCCGCGTCAAACACCGAAGTTGACCCCCTCTAAAGGCCCTTCTATACTTCCGCCCATGCCACCTGGCGACGACCGCGACGCCGCCCCGCCTCCCGTCTCACCGCTGGCCCCGCAACGCGGGCCGTCGATGATCGATCTCCTGCGGTTGAGCCGGTCCAGAGGCTTTTCCCCCGGCGACCAACTCCTGTATCGCCAGATCGCCAAGCTGACCGGGCTGGCGGAGGACGAATCGCAGAAATCGCTGATCGACGTGCCCTGCGGTCGTGGCGCGGTGGCCAATTTCTTCGCCAAGAACTATCCGGCGGACGTGGCGGGCGTCGATCCGGACCCGGCGGCGGTGGAAGTAGCCGAGCAGCGCGCCCGGGACGAGGAAGTCGCCGCCAGGGTCCACTTCCAAACCGCGCCGGTGGACGACCTTCCCTACAAAGACGAAGTCTTCGACCTGACCATCGGCGAGCTGGGATTGGCAAGCTCGACCGACCCATTCAAGGCGGTCGCCGAACTGGCCCGCGTCACCCGTCCCTCAGGACACGTCGTGCTGATCGGTCTCATCTGGACCGGGCACGTGGAGGACGATCGGCGCCGCATCCTGATCCAACATCTGGGCGCGCCGCCGCTGCTGCTGGTGGAATGGAAGCAGGCGCTCAGGGACGCGAGCGTCGAAGATCTGACGGTGGAAGATTGGTCCGACCAGGCCTTTCCGTTCCTGATCCGCGGTCGCACATTCACCAAGCTAGCGGAGCTATCGACGCTGGCGGACAAGCTCTCGATCCTGAGCCGCGCCTGGCAGCGCTGGGGCTGGCGCGGCTTGCGGGGCGCCCTGAGCCGCGAGTACGAGATCCGCAACCTGCTGGGCCCCGAACGAACCATCGGCGTGACGCTGATCAAAGGAACCAAGGCCAACGGCGCCGCAGAAGGCGCTTCGCTCGACAACCAGGCGGAACAACTGTCATGACCCACACGGCGCAGCGGGCATATATCGGACCCGACCAACAGAAGGCCATTCAGGAGGCGCTCCGCGAGCGCGAATTGGACGGCTGGCTGCTCTACGACTACCACGGCACCAACGCCATCGCGGGCCGGGTGCTCGGGCTTCCGGACCCGCTAAGTCGAAGGTACTTCGTCTTCGTACCGGTGGAGGGCAAACCGGTGGCGATCGCCCACTCGCTGGAGCGGCCGCCCTGGCGCGAGTGGACGGGCGCGGTGCGCGTCTACTTTACCTGGCAGGAGTTGGAGAAGACGCTGGCCGAAGTGCTGAACCCCGGCCAGCGCATCGCCGTCGAGTATTCGGAGACGGACAACATACCGCAGCTCGATCGACTCCCCGCCGGCGTCATCGATTTGCTCAAGCGAGCCGGCGTGCACCTGGTGGAGTCGGGCGAGCTGGTCACTCTGTTCGCGGCGCGGTGGTCGGAGACCGAGCTCGAGAGTCACCGCCGCTCCTCGGGCATCCTGGCGAACGTCGCGGCCCGCGCCTACCAACAGGCGGTTGAGGCGGTGAGGTCCGGAAGCGGGCTCGACGAGTGGGGGCTGAAGCAATCGATAATGACGATGTGCGCCGACGCGGGGCTGATCGAGGCCGACACGATCGTCGGAGTCGGCGCCAACGCCGCCGACGGCCATTACGAACCGACCCCCGGTGACGCCGTACCCATCGTCGAAGGCCAGGTCCTGCTCATCGACCTCTGGGGTCGCGAGCCGGGCTCCGTCTTCGCCGACCAGACGTGGATGGGCTTCATGGGTACCGAGGTCCCCGATCGCGTGCAGGAAGTATGGCGCGCGGTCCATGGTGCGCGGGTGGCCGCGGTCGAATACGCCAAGACCACGTTCGCCGACAGCAACACGCCGTTGCGCGGTTGCGATGTCGATGCGGCGAGCCGCGCCGTGATCGAAAAGGCTGGCTTCATCGAGAAGTTCAATCACCGAACCGGCCACTCTATCGACAACGAGGTGCATGGGCTGGGTCCCAACATCGACGGCGTCGAAACGAAAGACGACCGCGTCCTGCTCCCGGGCATCGGATTCTCCGTCGAGCCCGGCGTCTATTTCGAGGGGGACTTCGGCGTCCGTTCCGAGATCAACGTTTACGTCGGGCCCGACGGCCCCGAGGTGACCACCCCTAAGCCGCAGGACGAAATCTACCTATTGCTGAGCGACCGATGGCAGAAGTCAAGCAACCTCTAGCCGAGGCCGGCACCGGCGACGGCGCGACAAAGCCCGAGGCGGAAGGTCTGCTGCTTCGGGGGGTGGTGGGCGTGCGCGGTCACGAGCGCGCGCTGGCCAAGCTGGCCGTCGCCCAGGAGGACGAGCTGGTGGAGCACCGCGGGCTCGCGGCGCTCGTGCATGTTGTGCCCTACCGTCTTCCCAAGTGGGACAGGGACTCGATCAGGGAGCACAGCACCACGATCGAGCGGGCTATGCGCCGCTGCACGATCGTGCCGGCGCCGTACGGAGTGGTTTTCAAGGGCCGCCAGCACGTGGCGGATTTTATCGATGACCAACACGTGGCGCTGGACGAGGCTCTCTCGTTTCTCGATGGCGCTTTCGAGATGCGGCTCCACATCCTCGCATCGGGGCGGCGGCCCGACGCCGGCGAGGGTGAGCGGGCCGACCGGGCGGCGAGTTTCTACACGGCGTTGCGACGCCGCTCCCGCGCCGCCTTCACCCTTCCGCCCACCGGCACGCGCATCTTGTCTGCCGCGTTCCTGGTGAACAAAGCCGACTGGGTCGCCTTCGTCGAGTACGCGGACGAGCTGGACGCCGATCATCCGGAGTTCCAGTTCGATCTGACGGGACCCTGGCCGGCCTACGATTTCGTGAGGATGACTTTCTTCCCGCGGGAGATGCCCGAAGAGTAGGCAGGCTCCCGCCACCCCGGCGCAATCATGAAGCTCGACTACGAGGTCTCCCTCCTACGCACCAAGCATCCGTTCAAGATCGCCCGCGGCGGCCACGAAGAGGACTACGCCGTCTGGGTCCGGGTCACCGACGATAGCGGCCTCACGGGCTGGGGTGAGGCGAACCCAGTCCACTACTACGGCGAGACGCCGGAGACGGTCTGCGCGGCGCTGGAAGTGTATCGGCCTGTGCTGGAGGCGGCGTGCGACCCGTTCGCCGTGCAGGAGATCGAATACGCCTGCCTGGAGGACCTCAAGGGGAACGCGTCGGCACGCGCGGCGATCTTCGCGGCGCTCTTAGACCTTCAGGGCAAGCGCCTGGAGAAGCCGGTTCACTCACTGTTGGGCCTCGACCCAAGCCGCGCACCGCTGACCAGTTTCACGATCGGGCTGGACGAGCCGGACGTCGTGCGGGCGAAGGTACGCGAAGCGGCCGAGTATCCGATCCTAAAGATCAAAGTAGGAACCGAGCGTGACGAAGAGCTTCTAACCATCGTGCGGGAGGAGGCGCCGAGCGCGCGCCTCCGTGTCGACGCCAACACCGCCTGGAGCCCGAAGCAGGCGGTGGACCGGCTGAAAGAACTGGGCGGGTTCGATCTCGAGTTCGTGGAGCAACCGGTAGCCGCTCACGACGTCGAGGGACTGCGCTACGTTCGCGAGCACAGTACGCTCCCGATCATCGCCGACGAGTCCTGCCTGACTTCGACCGACATACCGAAGCTCGCCGGTGCCGTGGACGGGATCAACATCAAGCTGGCCAAGTGTGGCGGCCCCGTCGAGGCGCTGCGCATGATTCACACGGCGCGCGCCAACAACATGAGCCTCATGCTCGGCTGCATGGTGGAGACGTCGCTGGGGATAGCCGCGGCGGCGCAATTGGCGCCGCTCGTCGATTACGCCGACCTGGACGGCGCGGCGCTGCTGGCGGACGACCCGTTCAGCGGCCTGAGCATCGCCGGCGGCCGCATTCACCTCAGCTCCGCGCCCGGGCTCGGCGTCACGCGACGGTGAAGCGGCTCCGGAAGTCGGTTGCGATCCTACTAGGAGCGCTCGCCTTTCTCGCCGACTCGGGCGGCGACGCGTTGGCCCAGTTCGGCGGCGACGCGGCGGTCGGGCAGTTCTACAGCATCGAGCCGCCGATGTCGGCGGCGACCACGTTCGACGCGGTTCGAATCGAACGCGTCGCGCCCCAGGGCCTGGTTGCTCCACCGCCATTCGATCTGATACCCATCGGAATTCCGCTCCGCGCCCTGACGGGCCAAATTCTCGAGCTACCCGAACGCCAGCGGCTCTTCTTCACGGGCGTCGACGCCAGCGGCCGGCTGCGAGCGTTCGAGATTGACCTGATCCGGCGCGAGGCGCGGCACGTGGTCCCTCCCAGGGGGTCGGCTCCACCGTTCGCGGCCCGCATGCTCGCCACGGCAGACGGTTCAAAGCTCTACGTGCAATGGTACGCGGGAGAGACGGAGCCGCCGACCAACATCTACGATGGGATCAACCTGCGCTGGCTGAGCCGGACCTACGACTTTCGGGCCGACGAGCGGGCGATCGGGTTCGAGAGCCCGTCGCCGTACTTGTGGACGTTGAACCTGGCTTCCCAGCCGGTACTGGTCGATGCCCAGCGTGACCTTGTCGTTAACGTCTTCGACTACCAGCGCTGGTTCGGCCCGGTGCCGGGCGTGATAGCCGACGTGTGGCGCGACGTGTTGTTGGTCCGTCTCGACGCCGGGCACGACCGCTTCCAGTTGGTGGACGTCGTGTCCGGCGAGATCGGGCCGCCTTACGACCTTGAAGGCTACAGCCATGCCCAGCCACGCCTGGTCCTGAACGGGCGGTTCCTGGTACTCGTCGACATGGAGCGGCGCCCGGCCCGAGGCCGCAGTTGGGCGGAAACGGCGATCGCGTTGGGCGGCGGCACGATCCACGACCTGCGTAACGGCGGGCTTATGGATGAGTTCCGCGTCGTGGTTCCGATTGATTTCCCTGTGAGCGCCGTCGGCACGACCACCGACCCGGGGCTGCCGGGCCGGCTCTGGATCCACGTCCCCGGCGACCAGCAGCGGTTCGACTTCGAACTGCCGGGCTGCCGCCGGAACGTGGAGGGGAAGAAAGGCCTGGAAGCGTTCCTCGACTCCCGCTGGAACTCTGGGAGCGGGGCGGATTTCTATCGTTACCGGGTTCGGGTCGACGCATCGAGCCAGCTGGCGGCCGGCGCGATGGCGGTTGAAGCCGGGCGGGAGACAGATCGTACTACCGCGCCCGACGGCTGGGGGGTCGACCTGGTCAAGCGCGACCAGTGGGTACGCTGGACCAACGCTCTGGGGCCGGCCGAAGAAGACATCGAGCCCGGAATGTCGCTCTCTGCCTTCGTGGTGGCGGCGCGAGAAGAAACGCGTCCCGGGATCGTCGAGTATCGAATCCAGGCGGCCACCGGGCTCCCGCGCGGCTGCGAATCCGACGACCGGTTTCTCAAGAACGGCGTGTCCGGCTACACGTTGGGACCGGAGCGGGTCGAGACCATCGACCCGAGAAAGCTGGCCCAGCGACTGGAGAAGCTGGTAGATCGTGCCTGCGACATCGGATGGGTTGGATCGGAAGACTGCCCCTCTCTCGAGTCGGCGGCCGAGGCCGTCGAGTCGGCACGCACGGAACGAACGGATGCCCTCGACCGCTTCCTGGAGGCGTTGCTGATCGCGAACCTGCGTGACGAAGCCAGAGTCGTGCTTTCTGACGCCGCGGCCGCGATCAGAGAAGTCCTCGAGCCGAGCCCGTGAGCACCTACGCTCGTGTCGCGGTCCCGCGGCCGCTTCACAAGACCTTCCTCTACAGGGTACCCGACAGCCTCGCCGCTTCCAGTGGGCCTGGATACCGCGTCGTTGTGCCGTTCGGCAGACACCAGCTCACCGGCTGGGTCGACGAGCTGGTGACCGATCCGGACGACCTGCCCGCCACACTGCGCGACGTGCTGGATGCCCCCGACGCGGAGCCCGTGCTCGATCCCGAGCTGCTCGAGCTCTGCCGCTGGGTCGCCCGCTACTACGTCGCACCCATCGGACTCACTTTCAGAGCGGCGCTGCCGGCACGGCTCACCGCGGAATCCGCCGACAGGATGACCCTCTGCCCGGAGGCCGACTTTGCGTCCGCCACAGGCTCGGATCGAACCCTGCTCGACTACCTGGCGGGCCGCAGAGGCGCCGTGAAGCTCAGCGCCGCTCGCAAGGCCCTCGGCCCGGGTCCGTGGTCCCGGGTCGCCAGCAAGCTCGCCGACCGCGGTGCCATCCGGATCGAGCGCGAGGCGCCAGACGTTACGGCCGGTCAGCGATCGAGGCAGGTCGTGTCCCTGACCCGCGAGCTGCTGAGCCTGCAGGAGCGCGAGCGGCTCTTCGGGCGGGCGCGGCGCCAGGGCGAGGCGTACGAGTACATCGAGTCGGTTGGTGGTCGCGCCGAGATCGCACACCTCACGAAACAGCTGGGAATCAGCCGCTCGGTCGTCCACGGGCTCGTCGAAAAAGAGCTTGCCGAGATCGCGTCCGAAGAGGTGCGGAGCGATCCGTTCGCGGACTTCCCCGTCGCCGACGCCATGGTCCACACGCCCACCGACGCGCAGGCCGCGGTCATCGGGCGCCTGCTCGACGCGGTCGATGCGAAGCCGCCCGGGGTCTTCGTCTTGAAAGGGGTCACCGGTTCGGGCAAGACCCTGGTCTATATCGAGCTTCTGCGCGAGCTGGTGAGCCGGAGGAATCGCGGCGCGATTCTACTCGTGCCGGAGATCTCGCTGACACCTCAAACGCTCAGCCGGTTCAGAGCCGCTTTCGGCGACGACGTCGCCCTCCTGCACTCCGCGCTCAGCGACGGCGAGCGCTTCGCCGCCTGGGAAGCCGTTCGCCGCGGTGAAAAGCGAATCGTCATCGGCGCGCGCTCCGCCGTGTTCGCCCCCGTCCGCGACTTTGGCGCCATCATCATCGACGAGGAGCACGAGAGCACGTACAAGCAAAGCGACCCGGCCCCTCGCTACCACGCCCGCGACGTCGCCACCGTACGCGCCCATCGCGCAGACGCCTTGTGCCTGCTCGGGTCGGCTACCCCTTCGCTGGAGAGCTGGTCCAACGCGCGGTCCGGCCCCTGGAAGCTCCTCGAGCTGCCGGAGCGGATCGGCGCCCGCCCTCTGCCTGCCGTCGAAGTCATCGACCTGCGTGAGGAGCGGAAGTCCTCCCCGGCCGGCCGCGCCGCGGGCCCCCTCGTCCTATCGGATCGCCTGAAAGATGCGCTGACCGCGCGACTGGACCGCGGTGAACAGGCGATACTACTGCTCAATCGCCGGGGGTACGCCAGCTTCGCTCAGTGCCGGGATTGCGGTTCCGTCCGCAACTGTTGGCAATGCAACGTGTCGCTGACGGAGCACCGCCACCCGCCCCGGCTGATCTGCCACCACTGCAACCACCAGGAGCCGCTGCCCGATGCCTGTCCGGAATGCGGGTCCGTCTCTCTCAGCCAGCGGGGTCTGGGGACGGAGCAGGTCGAGCGCGTCCTGGGCGAGACGTTCACCGGGGCCCGCATCGCCCGCATGGACGTGGATACCACCAGCGGCAAGTGGTCGCACCACGAGATCCTCGGACGAGTCGAGCGGCGCGAGGTGGACATCCTGCTCGGCACTCAGATGATCGCCAAGGGCCTCGATTACCCCAACGTGACCCTGGTCGGCGTCATCAACGCCGACACTGGCCTTAATCTCCCCGACTTCCGAGCCACAGAGCGCACTTTCCAGCTGCTCACCCAGGTCGCCGGCCGCGCCGGCCGCGGGCCCGCCGGCGGTGAGGTCGTCATCCAAACCGCCTTGCCCGGCCACTACGCCATCCAGTTCGCCGTCTCCCACGACTACGACGGCTTCGCCGTCCGCGAGCTCGACGAGCGCGCCCAGCCCCGTTACCCACCCCACAACCGCCTCGCCAACCTGATCTTCTCCGGCCGCCGGGAAACCACCGTCCAGGAGTCCGCCGAGGCCGCCCTCGACTGGCTCGCCGGTCTGTTCGCCGCCCGCGGTATCACCTCCGTTAGCCCCGTCGGGCCCGCTCCCTGCCCCATCGACCGGATCCGCGGCCGCTGGCGCTGGCACCTGCTGCTGAAGGCCGAGGCTGGCGAAGATCTATCGAGAATCCTGCGATACTTTGCCACCCGCTTCGAGCCCCCCGCCAAGGACCTGCGAGTC
This sequence comes from Gemmatimonadota bacterium, assembly GCA_039588075.1. Taxonomy (GTDB): domain Bacteria; phylum Gemmatimonadota; class Gemmatimonadetes; order Palauibacterales; family KS3-K002; genus JBDHAL01. Next base: position 10,362 of record JBDHAL010000021.1, read on the forward strand.
GAGATCGACCGCGATCCGGCGAGCTTGCTGTAGAGGCCCCAGATGCAGTAAATTAGTGGCGTGATCTGACGCGTCGGCTGCCGATTCTGGCCGCCAACCCGCCCGCGTTTTTTCCGCTAAAATCAAATGGGATGGGTAGTTACCCCACCTAGCGGGGTAGCTGTCTGCCTAATAGCCGAGGAACCCGCGCCGCCGCTCCGTGCCAATCCCCCCAGCGCGAGAGTCGCCGCCAACGGTATATGCGGGGGGGTTGTACGATGCTAGCAAATCGACGCGGCTTCACCCTGATCGAACTGCTGATCGTCACGGTGATCATAGGCCTCCTGGCCATGGTGGCCCTGCCGAGGTTCGGCAAGGGTAAGGAAAAAGCCTACGACGCATCCGCTCTGGCAGACCTTCACCAGCTCATGCAGCTGTCCGAAGCCTACTTCGCCGACAACATGGAGTACCCCACCGACATCGACCAGGTGGAATACCACCAGTCGAAGGGGATCGAGGTGTGTCGCTTCCGCCGGGAAACCACGGACGACGTGATCGTGGTTCACATCCACATCCGCCACACCGCCTCGCCACACTACTACCACGTGGAGTACCCGGTGGAGCAGATCGAGGAACGGAACGGATCCTGTTAGGGCAGGTAACCGGTAACCGGTAATCGGTGATCGGTAACTGAAACAACACAACCGGTGACGAGGTACTTCCAATCTGCCTCTCACCGGTTTCGTATTTTTCTGATTTGGCCGTTACCGATTACCGGCCACATGACAGCTGAATGTAGTCACTCCAGAGTTGGTTTGTTGACAAGTGTCAGCTGATTGTAGTCACAGGACAAGGTCTGGTTTGGGGTAGTCGTACAGCAACACCTGAAGCAGTGGCTGCTCAGTCGGGGCGGTGCGGCGGAGCGCAAAGCAGCGGATCTCGTGCTGGCGGAGATCGAGCTCGGCACGGATGAGTCGATGGCACCAGTGAGGATCGATGAGCCAAGTGTGGCCCAGGAAGGTGACGCTACCCCGCTCGCTGGTGCGGCGGATGTAGACCACCGTTCCGGCCGACAATTGCGAGGGTTTCCACTGCCAATCTTCGGGCCAGGGAAGCCGGGCGGGCGCCGTCGCTATACGGGCAGTGAGGCGCTGCCTGCGGGCCGCGAGGTACCGGGTGCTGTGGTCGGTTAGGGCCGAAAAGGACTCGAAATGGAAGCGGCCCCAGACCTTGCGTTGCCAGAGCCCGTTGAAAGTTTCGATGGGGTTCTGGAAGCCGAACTCCCGGGGTGGGACAAAGACGGGCGTGATGCCGAGTTGCAGGCAGAGGCGCACGACGCGGCCGAAGACATCACGGTGCTGGTGCGCACCTTGAAAGCGGGTATCGTTGTCGAACTGGGCGTAGCTGGGCAACCCGTGAGTCTGCCAGTGCCTGCGCAGACAGTCCAGGACGCTTGTGGTGGTGGCCTGCATCAAGGGCACGGCCATTGGTGCGCCGGCGTGCAGGGTGATGCCGGTGAAGATATCGACCAGCGGGCCGTCAGCTAGCTTGAGCATCTCGATGAAGTCGAAGAGCTCGAGCTCGACGGTGCGCTCCCGGACCAAGGGGAGATGCCAGCCCGGCGGAGGTGGGGGCCGCCGCCGGCGTTGATGGCGATCGACGGCGCCGCGGCGGGCCAGGATACGACCAATCGTGCGCACCGAGGGCGCGGGGATGCCTTCAGCCAGCAGGGTCTCGCGAATCATCACGGCCCCGCACTCCCCGAGGATGCTCTGCTTGAGTTGCGCGCGCTTGGTGAGCACGCGGTCCTCGAGCCATGCGGGGGTGCGATTCGGGGCGCGATGAGGAGCCTGGCGACGATCGGACCAGTCGACGCGATCGAGGCGCTGGTTGGCTGCCCGGTCCACCCAGTGCTGCACCGTGCGCAGACTGACACCGAGGCGGCGTGCCACCGCGCGTTGTGAAACACCACGCCGGACCGCGGCGACCATCGCCCGGCGGCGTCTCTCAACCGAGGCTTTTTGCTCACGGGTCGACTCCCAAGAACGAGGGTTTTAGACCCAAGGTAGTGACTACAATCAGCTGACACCCGAGTGACTACATTCAGCTGACACCTGGCGGATTACCGATTACCGGTCACCGATCACCGGCCTACCATCCCCACAGGTGGCACATTTCGGGCTGATCGGGGTTTAAGAGAAAAGCGGGCCGCGGGACGGGCCCGTGTCCTCCAGGCCCCACCCCGCAGGCCGAGTTTTTGCCGAATTCTTGACAACCGTGCCCTGACGGCGAAGAATCACGGACCGTCGCGTGCGGTCCAGGAAAGGAATGACCTGACGAAATGGGGTGTTTGACGCTCAACGCGTCCTACGAGCCACTCACGATTGTGCCCGTGAAGCGGGCGCTGCGGCTGATCATCGACCATAAGGCCGAGGCCCTCGAGGTCGACGAGTCGCGCCCGTTCCGGTCGGAGAGCCTCGTATACCCTGCGCCCGTCGTCATACGCCTGGTCAGGTTCGTCCACGTGCCGCGCCGCTTCCGCCGGCACGTGACCAACACCTTCCTGTTCGCTAGAGACGGCTACACCTGCCAGTACTGCGGGCGCCATCGCCGCGTACTGGGACACCGCGAGTTCCTCACCCGCGACCACCTCCTGCCGCTCTGCCGGGGCGGCGTGAACACCTGGGAAAACGTCACCACCGCCTGCACGCGCTGTAACCACAAGAAGGGGAACCTGACGCCGGTGGAAGCCCACATGAGGCTCCGGACTCCGGCAGGCGAGCCCAACCACGTCGAGCTGGTTTGGGCCGTGCGAAGGGTCACGCCCATCCAGGCGAAGTATATCGCCATGTTCTATGGCCTCGAGGTTCTGCGGGCGCTTCAGGGAGTTGAGCCGAGTGACGTGGAAGAGGCGGCCGCGGCGCTCTTGCCAAACAGGTAGAGCGAAAAAGCTCTTACTGCAATTTCGAACACCGCACACCGAACACCGCCTGTCGAAGGGCGCACTTCAATCATCAATCACTGAGACCGAATCACTAACCTCGAAGACCTATCTCCTCCGGGGATCCCGGATTTGTGCCGGTAAGGATTCGGCCTTAGTGATCAATGATCGAGCCTTGCCGTGTGGCCTTCGAAAGGTGGTGTTCGGTGTGCGGTGTTCGACATTCCTTCGACGTTAATCATCGAGTGTCGGAAGACGCCGCACGGCGCTGCCGTTCTTCCGCCAATCGAAGCCGCGCCTTCCGCCGCTGCACCGCATCCTCGTAGCGTCTAAGCTGGACCTCATCCTCCAGGACAAGCTTCGGGACCGGCTGCGGCTTCCCATTCTCATTCACCGCGACCATCGTCACGTAGCACGAGTTGGTGTGGCGCGGAGGACCGCCGGTGACCGACTCCGCCTCGACCCGAACCCCGATCTCCATCGATGTCCGGCCGGCGTAGTTCACCGACGCCCTCAGAATCACGATCTCGCCGATATCGATCGGCGAGCGGAAGTCGACCTGGTCGAACGAGGCCGTCACCGTCGGGCAATCCGAGTGCCGGGTCGCGCACACGTAGGCGATCTTGTCCACCAGAGCGAGGATCACCCCGCCGAAGACGCTGCCCCGCAGGTTGCCGTCCTGCGGCGCGGCGAGGTGGGTCATGGTCTGCTGCGAGTGGGTGACCGGCCGCGCCTCGTCCAGCGGCGAGCCGCCTATTGTTGCCGGCAACGTCATCTCGTCCATAGCGAAAATCCGGGTTTCCTTTATCTTGGGTGACTTGTTCAGTAGGTAACCGGTGACCGGTAACCGGTGATCGGTAATACAATTGCGAGCCACAGGCAGCGGGCCACGCGCCGGCATAACCGTCTACCATCTACGAAACAATGGGACTCAACGCGGAACTAGTCCAGAAGACCAGCTATCCCGGTTACATCTTCAGGCAGGCTCCCCGCAATGTCTACTGGGAGATGACCATCGCCTGCGACCTGGATTGCGTGCACTGCCGGGCCTCGGCGATCCCCCACCGTGACCCGCAGGAGCTGACCACGGAGGAGGGTCAGGCCTTGATGCGGGACGTGAAGGACATGGGCAGCATGATCATCCTGACGGGTGGGGACCCGATGAAGCGGCCCGACCTGTTCGACCTGATCGCCTACGCGCGCGAGATCGGGCTGCCACTGAGCATCACGCCCAGCACGACGCCGTCCCTCACCCGCGAGGTCGTCGAGAAGTTCAGTCAGTTGGGGGTCGCCGCCATGGGAACCAGCCTCGACGGGCCCACCGCCGAGGTCCACGACAACTTCCGACGCGTGGAGGGCACGTTCGCCAATTCGCTGAACGCCCTGGAATGGGCGCGCGAGCTCCGCATCCCGGTCCAGATCAACACCACCGTCACGACCCATACCCTGCCCCATCTGCCGGAGATGTTCAAACTGCTCAGCGAGAAGTACGCGCCGCCGGTCCGGCGCTGGAGCCTCTTCCTGCTGGTCCCGGTGGGCCGCGGCCAGGAGCTGGGGATCCCGACCGCCGAGCAGGTGGAGGAGCTTTGCGCCTGGGTTTACGAGAACGCGCAGGGCGCGCCCTTCCACGTGGGAACGGTGGAGGCGCCTCACTACCGCCGCTACTGGTTCCAGCGCAAGGTCGAAGAGGGCGTCCCGCAGGAAGAGCTCAACAAGATGGCCATGCGCATGGGCTTCGGTATCCGCGACGGGAACGGCGTGATTTTTGTCTCTCACAAGGGCGAGATCTATCCCGCCGGCTTCCTGCCCCACCCGCTCCTCGGCAACGCCCGCGACGAGAGCCTCTCGTCCGTCTACCGAGACTCGCCACACTTGGCGGAGCTGCGTGACATGGACCGGTTGAAGGGGAAGTGCGGGCGCTGCGAGTTCCGCTGGCTCTGCGGCGGCTCCCGGGCCCGCGCCTATGGCATGACCGGTGACGTGATGGAGACGGACCCGTTTTGCGCTTATGAGCCATAAGAATTCTCGAATTTGGATTGGGGAAGGTTGAATGTGGTTGGGAGTTCTTGAATGGTGATTCCGGGATTACGGAATGGGGGAGTTTGGAAGTTGGAGGGGCGGTGGTGATTCGATATTGCTGACGGCGGCGCTTATATTCCTATCCTAAGAGTTGCATCCATCGTACTCGGGCTCGGTAGCATGGGAATCGGCAACATAGGCTGGACGGAGTTCGTCGTTATCCTGGCCATCGCGCTGGTCTTCTTTGGGCCGCGCCGGCTGCCGGGTATCGCGCAGGCGCTGGGCAAGAGCCTGCGGGAGTTCCAGAAGGCGCTCAACGAGGTGAAGGCGGAGGTCGCCCGGGCCGCGGAGGACTCGGATCCCCGGGAGGAGGTCAAGCGCATCCTGCCCCGTCCGGCCGAAATCTTGTCCAACGCGATGATTCCAGAGGACGCGCAGCCCGAGGTCACGAAAGAGGCGGAGGTGACCGTGACTCCGACGGCTCCCGCCTCGGAAGCCGACGCGAAGGACGCCGGGGCGGAGCCGACGGAGGAGTCACCGGCGAGCGAGACGGCAGCCCAGCCGGAGCAAACCCCGAAGTCGAGTGCAGGGAATGGAGACCCTCGAAGTCCGAACGTCTCGTAGGGAAGAACTGGTGGACATCACCGCCGCCGTCCGCGAGGCGGTGCGTCGGACCGGCGTGGAGGAAGGCGTCGCCCACCTCTGGTCGTTCCACACGACCTGTGCCCTGACGGTGAACGAGGGCGCCGACCCGGACGTGGCGCGAGACATCGCATGGAAGCTCGCCGAGATGGTGCCGCAAGATGAGTCGTCCTACCGCCACGCCGAGGGCAACTCGGACTCACACGTTAAGACGAGCATGGTGAACCCAGGAGCCGCGCTGCTGGTCTCGAACGGTGATCTGGTGCTGGGTACGTGGCAGGCCGTCTTCCTCGCCGAGTTCGACGGGCCCAGGAAACGCAAAGTCGGGGTGCAGGTCGTATCAGCGGGTTAGGCGCTGCAAGTTTGAAGGTGGATATTGAACCCCTAAGGAATGTCGAACACCGCACACCGAACACCGCCTTGAGAAGGGCGCACTGCAAGGCTTGATCACTGATCATCAAGACCCAATCAGCAACGGCACAAATTCAGGAGCTCTGAGGGCCGGTGCATCTTCGGCATCGATGATTCGGTCTCAATGATTGATGATTGAAGTGTGCCCTTCTCAAGGCGGTGTTCGGTGTGCGGTGTTCGACATTGCAGTAGCCTCCGCCTCCGCTTCACGCACTCGCCTTGCTTCGAGCTCGGCTTCCTTCTCCGCCGCGACCCTGCGGAATTCCTCGTAGCCCTCGTCGCCGAGTATCTCCCTGAACTCATAGGCGTAGGCGTCCACCGCACGGGTCGGCCCGTCCGAGGCCAGCGTGCAGCAGGGCCGGATCCCGTCGCACAGATCGTCGAACTCCACGTGGTCGTATAAGGTGACCAGCGGGAAGAGCCGACAGTAGAACGGCTTCAGCCGTTCGCCCTCCGGAAGCTCGAGATCTGGCTCGAGCTTTTGGAGCACGCACAGGCCGTTCGCGTCCAGGAAGGCGCACTTGTCGTTGTAGATCGCCGTCCCGATGCAGACGCCGCCCGGGTAGTCGTCGTCCTCCTCGATCTCGTCTTCGAACCACAGACGGGTATCCGTCGTTTGCGTATCGTCCATCACCGCCTGGATTCTATCCGCGTAGGCCATGATCCTGTCTTGCTCCGGCAGCGCCGCGTAGACCCCGTGCCGGCAACAGTGGCCGGTGCACTCGTCCTCCACCGCCAGCGGCCCGCGACCCTCCACACGCGCCGTCGCCATGCGAAGCTCCACCTTCCACTCGCCGATCGGGATCCCCTCTTCCACGTTCGGCGTCTTCGTGCGGTCCCTCGTCATCCCGCCTCCCTTCGCTGGCTCCACCGGAACTGCATTCAGTCTGTGAGATGGCCAGTATGATACGGCCCGACCCGTTTTCCTGAAAGAGGCCGCCGGCGCTAAATTGGTGGGAACAGCCGGCCGCCGGCCGGCGTTTTCTCAGGCACACTCAGAACCAGGACCGGGAGCGATGATGCGTACCGCCCTCCGAGTTTCAGCCGTAGCCCTCTTCGCAGGCCTTGCCGCCGTCGGTTGCCAGAATGAGCCGCCGGGGCCCGCCGACCTGCTCGTCGACGCCTGGATCGAGGCCGCAGGCGGCCCGAGTCCCTGGAAGGACGTCAAGAACCTGCGCTACACGGTCACCACCGTGTGGTTCGACTCCACGGGCACCGAGACGCGCCGCCGGCCTCGCTTCGTCTGGGGCAGGAAGAACCCCGAACGCGTCAGGATCGAGCGCGACGAGGCCGAGGGCCACTACGTCCAGGCCCACGACGGCCGCGGCACCAGCTGGGCCACACTCGACGGCCGCTCCCTCGACGACACCACCAAGGCCGTCCGCGAGGTCCTCTACATCAGCGGCGACGTCATGTACTGGATCGGCCTCCCCTACAAGCTCCGCGACCCCGGCGTCAACCTCCATTACATCACCCCGGACTCCACCGGCCGCGCCGGCGTCGCCGTCACCTTCGGCGACAACATCGGCCTCCACTCCGGCGACCGCTGGTACTACTGGTTCGACGACAGCTCTCCATTCCCCGCCGAGGTCCACTACATCGAGGAGGACCGCACCAACGTCAACCGCACCCGCTGGAGCGACTTCGGATGGGCTGGCGACCTGTCCTACGTCGGCACCCGCACCTTCTACGACGAGCGCGGGGTTACCCGGAAACAGCTCCTGATCTCCGACGTCGAGATCAATCCGGGGGTGGAGGATGAAGTCTTTTCGCCGCCGCAGGCTGAGTGAGCCGTAGACCGTGGACGGTAGACGGGTCGCGGATCCGGGGCCTGTTGCGGCTCGTGGACAGGGTGTCCAACACGTTGTCTTTACTAGTGTTACGCTACCAGCCCGACTGCCCTCGATGATTCATCGGCGCAGCCAATGTGCCAGCAGCGAATCTTCCTCGATCACGATGGCGACTACAGGAGGCTCGAGAGGGGTGTCGATCGGCGGCTCTGTGGGGGGAGACGAGTCGCAGGCGACCAGCAGGGCTGCCGACAAGACGAAGATGGCCGACCGCGGCCAAACGTGAACTTCACCACCACCCGGCTGGGGCACGTGTACTAATATAGTGTGTAGGATAACCCTGCGATAACAGCAGCGAGCGGAAGCTACCACCACCGATTACCGATCACCGATTACCGGCTACCGGTTACCGGTTACCGATCCACCGACGCCGGAGACTCCAACCCCAGCTCCCACAGACCCAGCAAGTAGGGATCGTACTGCTCGGGATGCTCCCGGTACTCGTCCGCCCAGGTTTCGAAGTCGGGCAGCGCCATGTCGCCGAGCAGCTGCTCGACGAGAAGCGATGCAAGATCTTTGAAGCTGAGTGCACCGAGTGGAGCGCCTGCTCTTTCCTCGGCCGCCCTGGCAAGCTCGAAGACCCGCTCTTCCTCGAGTTCCATGAAGACGTCGCAGACGCGAGCCGAGCAATAGTCGAGATACTTCGCTCGGAGAACTTCCTCGGAGTCTGCGGTTGTCTTGCGGGACTTCTGTGGCTCGCCCTTTCCCGTTCGCCGCGCCATACACCCCCTCCTCCGACAAGGGCGGCCGTTTTGAGAGACTACTTGGTCGGCCACCTGCGCCCATGCTAAATGCCGGACGGCGGCGGGTCAAGAATCGCTGGCTTGTGCGGGGGGGACGAGCTTGAGCGAAAGGCCCTCAGCGAGGGGGGAGGGCCGGCCGTCTAGGTCAGCTCGACAGACGACTCGAGTGTCGACTCCCAAGGTGACGTAGACGGCCGATGCAGGGCAGCTACACCCTGCAGGCGAGCAAATACCGCTCGCCGGACGAGTCCATACGCAAGCACTTTTTCGATGAACTCTGGATCGTTCTGTTGCACACGCTCTACCTCGTCGGCCAGATCCAGAGGCAAGTTTACGACGAGGTTTACTGAACGTGATTCGGACATTCGGTCAGGTCCTTTTGGGCTCAGGGCACACTTCGGCTACGACCAAGATGGCCGGAGAAAATCCAAATTATCGGAAGAGGCTGCTCCGCGAAGAATCCCGGAAACGATCCCAGGAACATCATCGCCTACTTCGAAGCGAGCCCATTATACAAACGCCAAAGACTGCGCGCAAGCCTAACGTGTCTCGAACGTGCGTTCGGTGCCGGTCGTGCAAGGTGTTGAACTACAATCGATTACAGGCTCGGGAGTGGCCCTGTCGCGCTGCGGATTTTGCAGAAACTTCTGATGCAAAGTTTTTCTGTTTACCAAACGCAAACTCTTACTTTGCATGACCTTCGCGAGTGAAATTGCCAATAGCATGGCGAACTTTCAGCCCAATTTGGAAAAAATTTGCGGGCGACGTGCAATTCGTTCACAAGTTCGTTCACAAGAGCTCCAACACCTCTCGCACATCGTTCGCATCGGATCTGCAAGCGGCCCAAAGGTCACCAACGACACTCAAACGTTCCTTCATCGACCGAAGGTTGAAGTCTTCGGGTTGCAGATCACCATCGAGCTCACTCCAAGCCAGGGGAGCGGAGACGGTGGCTCCTGGACGCGGTCGAACCGAGTAGGCTGACGCGACGGTGGCGCCCTTTCGATTCTGCAAGAAGTCGAGATAGACTTTGGCGCCGCGTTTGGAAACGACGCGCTGAACGGTGGTGAAATCGGGGTGTTCTTTGGCGACGAGATTCGCCACCAGCTCCGCCAACAGGCGGCCGGTCTCGTAGGTGGTGCCGGGCTGCAGCGGGATGACGATGTGGATCCCGGTGGCGCCAGATGTCTTCGGGTAACCCCTGAGGCCGAGGCCCTGGAGCTGCTCTCGAACGGCGAGTGCGGACTCGCGGACGGCGGAGAAGGGAACCCCCTCACCGGGGTCGAGGTCGAGCATGCTGTAGTCCATGTCCTCGAGCGAGCCGAGTCGTGACGGCCACACGTGCTGTGAGATGGCAGCCAGCTGGGCGGTGTAGAGGAGGGTGAGGAGGTCGCCGCCGACGACGCGCTCGGCGGGCTCGCCATCGACGTCCAGGGTCGCCGTGTTGACGCCTTCGGGGATCGGGCCCGGCATCCGCTGCTGATAGAACATGTCGGACGTGATGCCGTTCGGGTAGCGTTCGAGGGTGAGGGGGCGGCCGGCGACGACGGGCAGGATGGCGGGCGCCACCGAAACGTAGTGGCGCAGCAGGTCGCCCTTCGTGGCACCCACATCCGGCCAGAACACCTTCTGAAGGTTGGTGACCTTCAGGCGCCGGCCATCGATGGAGATGTCGCCGTCCTTACCGGCCTGCTCGAGGGCTTCCAGCGTTTGGATCACCGATCGCATCTCGGCGGTGATCTCCACCGATGGCCCCTTCGACATGTCACCCGACGGGCTCTCGCGGACGACCCGCGCCGGGTCCACATCGACGCGCAGCCCGAGGAAGACGGGCTGGCGCAGTCGTCCCTCGCGAGTCCATTCCTGGAACTTGACCTCGGCGACGAGTTCGGGGCGCACCCAGTGGGCGTCCTGGAGGTCGTCCGGCGTCTCGGGGAAGGGCGCCTCGTCCTGGGCGAGCGCAGCCAGCGTCCCCGCGATGTTGCGCAGGTCATCGCCGCTGAAGCCGCTGCCCACGCGGCCGGCGCAACGCAATTGCGTAGCATCGCCCTCGTCGTCGTGGTACCCGACGACCAAGGCTCCGAAGCCGTGGCGGCCGCCCTGGGGTTCGGTCCAACCGCAAACGACGAACTCCTGCCGCATCAACTCTTTGATCTTGAGCCAGTCCTGGGTCCGTTCTCCGGAGCGATAGCGGCTCTTGAGGCGTTTGGCGATGACGCCCTCGTAGCCCTCGCGTCGGGCCTTCTCCTTCATGTTGGAGCCGCGAGCGACGTCGTGCCCCACGTAGTGGAGGCGGTGTCCCGCCGCGGCGAGGAGCGGCCGGAGCTTGTCTTTGCGCTCGGAGAGCGGGCGGTCCCTGAGGTCCTCGCCATCGAGCCAGAGCAGGTCGAAGGCAAAGATCTCAGCCGGCTGGGCCCGTGCCTCACGCGCGATCTCCGCCGGGTCGCGGAGGTTGAATCGTGGTTGCAGATCCTCGAAACGGGGTCCGCCTTCGACGGTCGCGGCGACGATCTCACCGTCGAGGACGAACTCCTGGCCCGTGCGGCGGCCGAGCAATTCCAGGGCGTCGGCGATCTCGGGATAGGCCGACTCCAGCCGGTGCCCGCGACGGGAATAGATATGCACTTCGCCCGTCGGCTGAACCCAGGCGATGGCGCGTATTCCATCCAGCTTCAGCTCGAAGCACCACGCCTCACCGGTGGGTAGCACCTCGCCGGCCTGGGCGAGCATGGGCCGGGTATCGACCGGGGCGCGGGCACTCTCGGCCTCTTGCTCGGGTGTTTGCTCCGCCAGGGCCGGGTCATCGATCGCGCGACCTGAGACCACGGAGTCGTGGAAACGATCCACCAGCCCCTCCGGCTCGCCCGGCTCCGCGTGCACGTCCTTCTTCTTGATCAGGAGCCAGTTGTTCTCGCCCTCCTCCGGCCGCCCTTTGATGCGGACCAGGGTCCAGCGCCCCCGCATCCGCTCTCCGTACATCACGAAATCGAGCTTGCCCTTGCGGACGCCGTCAGCGAGCGCTTCCTCGGTGTCGGGAGTTTCGCCCACCGGCTGGTAAGTCCCGCGGTCCCAGATGATGACGGCGCCGGCCCCGTACTCGCCCTTTGGGATGACGCCCTCGAAGCCACCGTAGTCCAGCGGGTGGTCCTCGACGTGGACCGCCAGTCGCTTGGTCCCCGGGTCGGCGCTCGGCCCCTTGGGGACCGCCCAGCTCACCAAGGTCCCGCCGACCTCCAACCGCAGGTCAAAATGCGTGCGGCGCGCCGCGTGTTTCTGAACCACAAACCGGCGCGCCGCATCCTGCGACTCCTTCGCGCCACCCTCTCCCGAAGGCTCCGAGGTGCGATCGAAGTCGCGCTTGTCTTTGTATCGGTCGAGATCCCCCAACTCCCTAACTCCTGGCTAGCTGGCCGTCCGGTATAGCCGCTTACTCTACTGCAATGTCGAACACCGCACACCGAACACCGCCTGTCGAAGGGCGCACTTCAATCATTAATCGTTGACCCCTAAGACCGAATGCCAATGAGTCTTAAGGATTGGCGATTTGTCGTTAAGTGATTAGGGGTTGCCGTGCACCCTTCGACAGGCGGTGTTCGGTGTGCGGTGTT
>JBDHAL010000022.1:0-52139 GCA_039588075.1 Gemmatimonadota bacterium
TTCGTTTTTGAGCGGTGTTGAAGCGGTGCAGATCGAGTCTAAACGTCATGCTCGACGACGTGTTCCACGAGGCCCGCAGAATCGCGTCCACCAGTCCGGCGCCGTCGAGTTGCTGCGGGATGAACAGAAAGTAGTCCATGTAGCCGTAGAACTTGTGGTTCGTGGCGTACAGGGTGTTGAAGGCCTTGGTGTCTCCCTGGAGTGGATCGTCATCGCCTGAGAGATAGTCGAGCTGTGCCGCTACCGCCCAGCGGTCGATGGCGACTCCCGCCTTGCCGCTGCCGAAGTAGGCGCTGCGGTCAGGGCCGAACTGGTAGGCCGCGGCCCCCTCATACAGAACGATCCCGCTGCGTCCGTGAGCCCGCAGGTTCAGCGTGTACGACTCGTCGGTGAGCGCGTCACGGTCGAAGACCGCGGTCAGCTCCGTGGTTACATCGCCGAGCTCGGTCGAGGCGAAGCCGCCGATGAGAAGACCGTCGTCGAACTCGCCCTGGTTCAGCTGCGGGTCCGGGCCGATCACCAACAGCGAGTCGCGCTCGGCCACGTTCATCGCGAACGCCGTCCAACTGATATCCCCGGCCTCACCGATCGCCCGCACTCCGTCGAACGACCGGCCGGTATTGACCCACTCAACCGAGCCGATCAGCCGCTCGTCGGCCAGCGCCATGATCTGCCGGCCCAAACGCGCTGTGAACGCGGAGGATTTGCCGAGGTCGGCGTAGACCTGGTGCATGTCGAGATTATCGGCCCCGGCGTCGGTCAGCGTGTTGAACTCCGAGCCCCAGGCCCGGGCGTCCTGGATCTGACCGTAAACGCTGAGCCAGTCCAGAAGAACGACCCGAACTCCGAAGCGCACCCGCGAGAGAGTCGCGAAATCAGGATCCACTCCGGCCGTCCGGCCGTCCGCTTCACCGCGCAACCGAAACTGGCCGTCGAACTTGAACGTGGGGAATTCGTCCTCCTCCTGTGCGAGGAGCGATCCTGCTGTGGAAATAAGGAACAGGAATACAGCAGACAGTACGACGGCCGGTGCAAAGCTGCGTGCCAGGCGGCCTGACATGGCTTACCTCCAATGGTCGCAGTGGGGCTGGGAGAATTTGACGCGGGCTCAGCGCACGAATAATTTCTGACGCCGAGGTGATAATTAGCGCCTCGGGCACCTCGGGTCAAGCCACCCGACCATCGATCCTCACTCATCTGTGGGGAGGCGGCGCACGAAGGCGTGCGCTACCAGTGCTACGCGATCTTTGCCGAACGTAAGGATGACCTGGAGGCGTGCGAGGCAATCCCTGCTGAAGGTGAAGATCTCACGACTCTTCACGGCGTTTGTATCAGCGATATTGCGGTGAACCGGAGCGACTCGGAGTTGTGTGCGCGTGTTGAGCCAGAGGGCATACGCGACGGTTGTTACTTGAAGGTCGCCGAGGCGACCGATAATCGTGAGTTATGTGATAAGATCGTCGACAGGGGCCTGAAGAGCACCTGCAGTGGGGACACGGTCTGGGTGAACTAGCTGTGACGCCCATTTCGAGAAGGGAGCCGCGACGATGTGTAGTCGACCGAGCATCGTAGTCTGTCTCTTGATCGGTGCGGTGGCCGCCGGGTGTGAGCCGTCGCCGACTGCCGATCTCATCCTGACCAACGGCAACGTCATCACGCTCGACGACGAGGCGCCGCAGGCGCAGGCAATCGCGATAGCAGGTGAGCGGATCCTTGCCGTCGGGGACAACGATGTCGTTGACCGGCACCGTGGGCCGAATACAGAGGTCATCGAGCTTGGCGGGATGACGGTCGTACCGGGCCTCGTCGACGCGCACCTGCATTTTCCGAATCTCGGCGCCGATCGCAGTCACCTGGTCGAGCTGGATGATACGCGGTCGCTGGAGGAGGCTTTGGCCCTGGTTCGACGCCGCGCCTCCAACTTGGAGCCCGGCGAATGGGTTACCGGGAGCGGCTGGCATCTGGGAAACTGGGGCACCGTAACATGGCCGAGCGCGGCCGACCTCGACGCGGTGGCGCCCGACAACCCTGTCGCGCTGGTCGGCATGCACAGCCATGCGAGCTGGTTGAACAGCCTGGCGCTCGAAGCTGCCGGGATCACCAAGGATCGTCCCGATCCGGATGACGGCATCATCCAGAGGGACCCGGCCGGTGCGCCCACGGGCATTCTCATAGAGAACGCGCAGTGGATCGTCAGGGAAGTCATACCGGCTCAACAGAGAGAACCGCTGAAGGAGCGCATCAAGAAGTCTGTCGCCCTCGCTCACTCGTACGGCTTCACGGGCGCCCACGACATCGGCACCAGCTTGGAAGCGGTGCGGGCGTATCGCGAGTTGATCGCCGAGGGCGAGCTGCCGTTTCGCATCAACGGAGTGGTCCGGATCTGGACCACCGGCCCCATCCTGGATAGCCTGATGGCCATGGGGCCGATCATCGCCGAGGGCGATCATCGGCTTACGGTTCGAAGTACCAAGATGTCGATTGACGGGGCCCTGGGCGCTCGGGGCGCCGCGTTGCTGGCGCCGTACAGCGATGAGCCGTCGACGGCCGGCGTCATCCGTGTCACGCCCGAGCAGCTCTCCGCCATTCTGAGCCAGTGCCTCGAGAACGGGTTCTCGGCGGCCATGCACGCCATCGGCGATCGTGGCAATCGCATCGTGCTCGATGCGGTAGAACAGGCGTTGCAGGAGAATCCGGTGGAAGATCACCGCATGAGGGTGGAGCACGCACAGATCGTGGCACTGGAGGACATCGCGCGCTTCGCCGACCTCGATCTCATCGCTTCCTTCCAGTGGATCCACGCCACCCTGGACATGCCGTGGGCCGAGGATCGGGTAGGCCCCGAGCGGATCAAGGGCGGATACGCCTGGCGGACGTTCTTGGACCAGGGCGTTCGGATCGTTGGAGGTTCCGATGAGGGCGCCAGGACGTTCAGCCCGTTCATGGGGATCCATGCTGCCGTCGCTCGCCAGGATGGAGAAGGGAACCCGGAGGGCGGCTGGTACCCGGACCAGCGGCTGACGCGGTTGGAAGCATTGAAGAGCTACACGCTGGATGCGGCGTACGCCAGCTTCGAGGAAGACGTGCTGGGCTCGATCGCGGCCGGGAAGTTTGCGGACCTCACCGTGCTATCGAAGGACATCATGACCGTGCCGGCACATGAGATCCTCGAAACTCAGGCGGTCATGACGATCGTGGGTGGAAGCGTCGTATACCTGCGCGACGGTTCGTTGGAAGGGTACACAGGTCGGCCCCGGTAGTTGCCCGTCGCCAGCGACTGGGCTCCTCACCATTCTGTCGCCTGGACTCAGCCACCGGCGCCCCTGCGGGATCGGCCCTCAGACGGTCTGAATCGCAGCTTTGAGCTGCTCGAGCATTTGAGCCTCGACGACGTCAATACCGTGAGACGTCAGGGCGTGCATAACCGCTTTCTCGAGCACCTCTTCCTCGGTTTCCCCACGGATCACGGCCTCGCAATGAATGCCAAGGTCGCGGCACCGCAACTCCCTGGCCATGGGTCCTCTCCTTCACGACACAGGAGGAATGGATCCTCTATTAGTACTACACCGGCGATGCCCGATTGAGCCCACCACAAGCCGGCTGGCCGCGGCCCTCATAAGACAGTAAAATCACAATATCCTCGAGTATCCGCATCGTGTTGGAGCTGGAAACGGGTACACTGTACGAGACGGAACAGGCAGCGGACGCATCGGCGCGGTAGATTGGGCAAGACTGCGGTTAAGACGATTTGTGCGCTAACCGTGGGGTAGGGATGTGAAACGATTAGGACTGTTCGTACTAGCGGCGACGGTAGCGTGCTGGTCAGGCGAAGTGGACGCGCTTGACCGGGCGCCGCCTCGAGATCAGCAAGGCGACTTCGTTGCCAGCGCGTTGGTGTCTCCCGCAGGCGGCACGATCGAAGTCGAGGGAAGGGCAACTGTCGTTTTCGGGGCCGGTGTGTTTGATAGGGCAACCGAGGTCACGGTAGCGACGACGGGTGAGCCCGGCACGGAAGGTGGCCAACTCGACTATTACTTACTGGGTGGTGGCCCGAAGCCGCCGTTTCTCGGGCCGCCCGACGGCGACGCGGTGACGGAGCCGCCGCCGATGTCCTTCGACGTGCAGATCTCGGGCGGTCGCATACCGTCCGGCCCCATTCAAGTAACGATGGTGGTCCCGGACGATTACTTGGCTACGGTGCCCGACGGGTTCACTCCAAAGATCTTTGTCGAGCTCGAGTCCGGAGGCGCGCAGGAGCTGCACGGTTACTACGACATTCTGGACTCCGAATTCGACCCGGCCACCGGGTTGGTTCGAGCGCGAGTGACGAGCTGGATCGAGCGCGTCGACGGGTTCCAGGCGAACCTGCTGGTGGGTTCGCGAAAGGACTGAAGGCTTCCTAATGCGTCGGACTTTCCTGAGCGGGGCGATCATCGCTGCTACGGTTGGCTTCGTCGCGGGCGCGTGCGACGAGGAGGTGACGCCGCCGGAACCGGTGCCTGGCACGTTTGTCGTGAGCCTCATTTCTCCAAGCGGCGCGGAAGGAGCCGTAATCCTCGAGACGACCGACGAGGGAATCCTCAGCGCGGCAAGTGAGGCTGGGCAGGCGTTCTTCTGGCGGGGGGGAGACACGAGCCGGATCGTGGTGATCCTCGATGAGCCGGGCGCGGTACGGTTCACGATCGAGGTGGAGGATGTGAACGCGCCGCCGGAGCTGGAGATCGTGGAGGTGGCCGACGGGGCGAACGCGCTGCGGGAGGATCTCACGGGCTACGAGGTCGTCCTCGAGGCGATATCGGCGGGCTGAGCATGAGAACGATACACCGCTGCATCGTGCCGCTCTTGGCTCTCGTCGCCGCCCCGGCCATCGTTCTCGCACAGGACGTAGAGGTCGCCGCGGAGCGGGCCGGGCTGCGACTCCCGGAGGGCTACTACTCGCGTCTGCGGTCGAACCCCGACTTCTTCCAGGCCAGCGGCGGCTGGATCGCGCGGGCCGGGCGAGCGGCCGCCGCGGCGCAGCCGTTGAGCGGCGACCTGCCGCTGGTGGCGGTGCCGGCGCTGTTTTCCGATTCCTCTGATCCCGAGATCAGCGCGGACGATCTGCGCCAGCGCCTCTTCGATGGGCCGGCCGAGGATGGTACGCTTCGCGAATACTATGCCGAGGTCTCGGGCGGGCGGCTCAACATCGCCGGCGGCGTGGCGCCCTGGAGCCAGACGAGCCTGAAGCTGACCGAAGTGGTGGGAAGCGAATATGGCCTGGGAGGCGATAGCCGGGTCGGCGAGTTCTTGGTCGAGGCGCTGACGTCGGCGGATGTCGGCACCGACTTCGGGCTCTTCGACAACGACGGCACCGACAACATCCCCAACAGCGGCGATGACGACGGGGTTGTGGATGCGATCGCCTTCTATTTTTTGGAGATCGCCGCGTCCTGCGGGGGGCCCGGCATCTGGCCCCATTTCTCGAGGATCTCGAACTGGGTCGGCCAGGCCTTCGAGACCGACGACCTGCGACCCGACAGCACTCCCGTAATCATCGACCCGTATTTCATACAGAGCATCGTCAATTGTGATGGGACAGAGATCGCCCCGGTCACTACCATCGCCCACGAGGCGGGTCACCTGCTCGGTCTGCCTGACCTTTACCATCGCGCTGACGGGTTGCTCCCGGAACAGCGACGGTGGGTGGTCGGCTGCTGGTCGCTAATGGCGGCCGGAGCTTGGGGCTGTGGGCCCGTGGGCGATCGCACGTCGTGGAGGCGCCCGACCCACCTCGGTGCGTGGGAGAAGCTCCGGTTGGGCTGGCTGAATAGCGTCGAGCAGATCTCTGACACGGAGCACCGATCGATCCCGCTGCCACCGGTGCAGACTACCGGAGAGATTCTCGAAGTCCCGTTGAGCGACGCGGAGCGCCTGCTCATCGAGAACCGCCAACAGGTTGGGTTCGACCGGGATCTCCCGGCCTCCGGCGTCCTGGTCTATCGCATCAATGACACCATACCGTTCAAGCCGTGCCGCGAGTGCACGCCTGTGTACGGTGTGATGCTGCTCGAGGCGGATAACGACAGCACGCTCGTCAGGACGGATCCCGAGGGCGGCAATCGCGGTGAAGCGGGCGATGCGTATGGCGCGCTGGGGCCAGGCGCGCTCACCAACCTCACGGAACCCTCCACGCGCCATAACGGCGGGCTCGGCGAGGAATCCGGCGTGAACATCTATCGGATCACGCAGACACAGTGGTTTGCATGGGTGGTGCTTTCCACGGCGCCCATCTCGATCCCACGCCTCGCCGGGCCCTTGCTGCTGGATGCAGAGAATTCTCTCAGCGAGCCGGAGACAGAGTACCTGGACCAGCTGAACAACCGAAACGGTCGCTACGACGTGGGCGACCTCCGGGCCTACCTGCAGCGAACCGCCGGCTCGCGGCAGCCTTGAGAGCATAGGCATTATGACCTCCGGTGACGCTGCCCGGGTCAACTTCTTGTACACGAATATTGGGCGTGGGCATCCGTTCTATCTCGATGGGATCATCGAATGCATGGCGCCGGAGAGCGTCGGCACCGTAACCGACGTCTTTTCATCCTCGTCAGGTCTCGCCCGTCGCACGTGGAAGCTAGCGCGTTTCCTCTATCACAGCGGAGGTCGCGGCGGCGGTTTGTCAGCGCTGTACAACCGCCTGCGGAATCGGAACGAGTTTGACCGAGGCGGACTCGCGCAGAGGATCATGGGCCGTCCGTTGCAGGATCTCTTTGCCGATGATCCAACGCCGCTCGTGATCGCTCATCCCATACTCGCGGCGATTTTGAGAGAGAAACCCAACCTGTTTTATCAGCACGGGGAAGTAGTAGCCCCGCGGGAGTCGTGGGTCAGAGGGCGCCATCGGATTCTGGTTCCCCTCCCGGAGACAGCCGACCAGCTGGTCGCGGCGGGCTTCGCCGCGGAGAACCTGTTCGTTTCGGGCTTATGCATAGAGCCGGGGCTCGTCGTCCAGGCGGAGCGCGCATTTGAGGCGCGCCTGAGCCGATTGGCCGGCACGACCTCGCTCTGCGGCGCTTTCTTTTCGTCGGGGGCAGAGCCCCGCGAGCACGTCGGGGCTCTGGCAAGCGCCGCCTTCTCGGCGGTCGCCGGCGGAGGGCAAGCGCTTGTGTTTGCCCGCCGGTCCGGCCTTCTGGCCGCGCGTACCGTGGCGCGCTTCGCCCGCGGCGGCCGCGAGCTGGAGTGCGCGAGGTCGCCCGACGAGCTTCCCGACCGACCGTCAGACGCTCTCTTGTGTCTCTACGATGATCGCCGGGAGCTGAACGAACACACGGAGAAGCTGTTCGAGCGCTTCGACTATTTCGTCGCGCCCGCACACGAGAGAACGAACTGGGCTCTGGGCTTGGGGCTACCGATGTTTGTAGTAGATCCTTCGGTGGGTAGCTTCCCGCCGTTGAACCGCGAGTTCCTGCTGGCCAATCGTGTTGCCAGAGTGATCACCGATTCACGGGAGGCAGGCGCTTTCGGTGAGACTGTAAAGAAGCTACGTGAAACGGGCGAGCTTCGGGACATGGCGGAGGCGGGCTGGCGGCGGTTCGAAGTGCGCGGTTTCTTCAACATCGCCGAGATGCTGCAATTCAGTGATGCTGGCCTGGAGTAGTCACTACCGTTCATCCCGGGATCGACGGCTACTTCACTCCCACCTTCTCGACGAATACGTCGAAGCGCGGGTCCGCACGAAGCGGTTTGTAGCCGGGGTCGAGGTGAATGTAGATGAGACCCGCGGAGCGTGACTCGAGCGCTTCCTCGAGCCGTTCGAAGGCTCGATCGAAGTCACCGATGGCCGCGTGGCCCATGGCGAGCACCTCGGCCCTGAGGTACGACTGTTTCGCTTGTTCCTCCAAGCGCTCGAGGATCGCCCGGGCTTCCTCGGTCTCGCCCATCGCGGCGAGGGCTCGAACCAGGTAGGCATCGTAAGCCCGCGCGGCGGTCTCCAGCGACTGGGCCTGACGGTACCACTTGAGCGCCTCTTGCGGCTGTCCCTGCTCGAAGTGAGCGGTGCCGATATCGTGGCACGATTGGAAGTAAGTGGGCTCGAGTTCCAGGGTCTTTAGGCTCTGTTCGATCGCCTGATCGTAGTCTTCGGCGTATAGCAGCATGCGGCCCAGCCAGCGGCCATGGTGTGGCGCCAGTGGGTCCAGCACCAGGGCCTTCCGAATGGCCTCGATGGCATCCTCGAGTCTTCCGATGGAGGGCAGAGCGCTCCCGAGCACGAAGTGCGCTTCGGCATAGTTGGGGTTCAGCTCGACGGCCTGGCGAAGGACGTCCACGGCACCTGAGAAGTCCCACTCGTACCAGGCGCGGACCTTGCCAATGGATGCCAGCGGTTCGGCGAGCGAAGGGTCGAGCTCGAGGGCTTTCCTGGCCGACTCCATGGCTCGGGGATACGCTTCCTCGGGGTCGACCCAATCGTCGGCCAGAGTGCTCCAGATGTCGGCTATTCCCGAGTGCGCCTTGGCGTAGTCCGGGTCTCTGGCCAGGGCCTGCTCGAAATAGTCGAGGCCCTTGCGAAGGTCCACCTCCGAAAACGACTTGTTGAGGAAGTACCGCCCCCTCAGGTAGAGCGTGTAGGCCTCCAGGTTGTCCGTCGTCGGCTGGACGAGTTGTTTGTCATCGGCGATGAGTCGCACCTTGAGGGCATCCACGATGGCGCGCGAGATCTCATCCTGGATCGCGAAAACATCTTCCAGCTGGCGATCGTAGGTCTCCGACCAGAGTTGGTATCCGTTGGCCACATCGATGAGCTGAGCGGTGAGGCGGATCCGGTTGCCGACTTTGCGGACGCTTCCTTCCAAAACAAAAGCCACGCCGAGCTTTTCGCCGACCTGGCGAACGTCTACCTCTTTGCCCTTGAACGCGAAGCACGATGTGCGCGAGGCGACCTGAACGCCGGGCAGCTTGGCCAGCGCGTTGATGATTTCCTCCGTTACGCCGTCGCTGAAGTATTCGTTCTCGGGGTCCGCGCTCATGTTGGCCAGCGGCAGTACCGCGATCGACTGCTTGGGCGGCGCGCTTCGCGCCACGGCGGCCGGGCCGCCTGGCGGTGTCGAGCCGCCGGATTGAATTGCCCGCAGCTCTTCGGCGAAATCCGCCGCCGATGGAAACCGGTCGACCGGCGTGCGGGCCAGCGCGCGGGTCGTCGCCTCGTCGATGGCCTCGGGTACGTCCCGGACGGCCCGCACCTGTGGGATCGGGGCTACGAAGCGCTTGGTGATGATCGCCTGTGCGTTTGGCCCGGTGAACGGCGGCTCGCCGGCGAGCATCTCGTACAGCACGCAGCCGAGACTGTAAAGGTCACTGCGACCGTCCACGTTGGGCTCGCCGGAGGCCTGTTCGGGACTCATGTAGGTCGGAGTGCCCAACATCATGCCGGTCTGAGTGATCTCGGCTTCGGCCTCGGACAGCGCCTTTCCGATCCCGAAGTCGGCGACCATCGCCGAGCCTTCGTGAAACAGGATGTTCTCCGGTTTGATGTCCCGGTGAACCACATCCTGGCGGTGGGCGTAATCGAGGGCCGAGGCCACTTCCCGAGCGATCCGCAGGGCTTCATCGAGCGGTAACTGCTGCTCGGCGTCGAGACGTTCGCGAAGCGATTTCCCCTTCATGTTGGGCATCACGTAGAAGAGAAGCCCGTCGGTCTCTCCGGAGTCGTAGAGGGGAAGTATGTGTGGGTGGTGCAGCCCGGCGGCCAGTTTTATCTCGCGCAGGAAGCGGTCGGCCCCGATTTCAGAGGCGACCTCGGGCCGCAGGACTTTGAGGGCGATGTCCCGATCATGGCGTAGATCGCGCGCGAGGAACACGATCGCCATGCCGCCCTGGCCGAGTTCCCCGTGGACGGTGTAGCGGCCACCGAGGCCGCTGTCGAGACGTTGGGCTAGATCGTTCACGGGCCGGTAATATGGGCGGCCCTAGAAGCCACGTCTAGTGGGCTGGCCGGCTCTCGAGCGGTACCCGCTCGGGCGGTTGACCGGTGCCGCACGTAGGGGCCGCTACGCCGCCCCGTGAAGTTTCTCGCAAAGCCGACCGGCGGCTAGCCGACCCCGGTGCGAGATGGTAGAATCCGGTGCCCGGTGCGATCGGGGCCCTGGAAAATAGAGAACCTGGTGAATCCATCGAGATAGGCGGGTACGGGTATGGCCAAGGCAAACGACTTTCTCAAGAAGTTGGGTATCGAGGACGTGAATGCCGGCGGTTTCGGCGGCGAGTGGGTGGGATCCGGACCGGGGCTCGAGGTCATTACCCCGATCGACGGCTCGCGGATCGCTACCGTCCAGCAGGTCACGGAGGAAGAGTATGACCAGATCGTTGGGCGAGCCCACGAGGCGTTTCTGGAATGGCGGAAGGTGCCGGCGCCGGCGCGGGGCGAGCTGGTGCGATTACTGGGCAACCGCTTGCGCGAGCTGAAAGGGGAGCTGGCTCAGCTGGTCACACTGGAGATGGGCAAGATCTTGGCGGAGGGCGAGGGCGAGGTGCAGGAGATGATCGACATCTGCGATTTCGCGACAGGGCTTTCGCGCCAGCTCTACGGCTTGACGATGCAGTCGGAGCGGCCCGACCACCGGATGTTCGAGCAGTGGCACCCGCTGGGTGTGGTCGGGGTGATCAGCGCTTTCAACTTCCCGGTCGCCGTCTGGGCTTGGAACACTTCGATCGCTTCGGTTTGCGGCGACAGCGTCGTTTGGAAGCCCTCGAGCCAGACGCCGCTCACCGCCATCGCCTGCGCCAAGATCGCCGAGCAGGTTGCCCGGGAGAACGGCGCAGACCCGGCGATATTCTCACTGGTCGTCGGCAAAGGTTCGACGGTTGGCGACCGCCTGCTGCACGACCGGCGGATCCCCCTGGTCTCGGCCACCGGGAGTTGCCAGATGGGCTACCGCGTGGCCGAAGTGGTCGGCGTGCGGCTCGGCCGCACGATCTTGGAGCTGGGTGGCAACAACGCGGTCATCGTGACGCCGAGCGGAAACATGGACATGGCGCTCCGCACGATCCTGTTCGGGGCGGTAGGAACGGCCGGGCAGCGCTGCACATCTACGCGCCGCGTCATCGCGCACGAGTCGATCAAGGACGAGCTGGTGGAGCGGCTGGTGGCGGCGTACGAGGGGATACCGATCGGCGACCCGCGAGACAGCGGTACCTTGATGGGCCCGCTGGTGACCCGTGATGCCGTGACCGACCTTCAGAAAGCCATTAAGCGCGTTCAGGAAGAAGGCGGCGAAATCCTCTACGGCGGTGAGCCGCTCGAGGGATCGAACTTCCCCGGCGGCCACTTTGTGAATCCGTGCATCGCGGCGGCACAGAACGAGTACGATATCGTTCAGGAGGAAACCTTCGCTCCGATCCTCTACGTCATCGGATATGGCAACAAGTCGGCATCTCCGCAGCAGGCGGTAGAGGAGATCGAGGAGGCCATCGCTCTGCACAACGGCGTGCCGCAGGGGCTGTCATCCGGGATCTTCACGCAAAACGTGCGGGAGGCGGAGCTCTTCCTGTCGCATCGCGGTAGCGATTGCGGCATAGCGAACGTGAACATCGGGACGAGCGGTGCCGAGATAGGTGGCGCCTTCGGCGGCGAAAAGGAGACGGGCGGCGGCCGCGAGTCCGGCTCCGACGCTTGGAAAGCCTACATGCGCCGGCAGACCAACACGGTCAATTGGAGCACCGCGCTCCCACTGGCCCAGGGCATCAGTTTCGGAGACTAGCCGCCACCGCCTGCAGTTTCGAACGGCCGTGACGAGTTCAACGATCGAGTCACCTCAGTTACCGGGTCGAAGCGACGGACTCATATTGGGTTCGTTGCTTCTGCTCGCGCTGGCCCTCAGGCTCGCCGCGCCTTCCCCTGACATCACCATCCGTTCGGGCGCTTACAGTTTCTTCATGGACAACGCGGGTTTTCTCGCGTGGGGCAGAGAGATATCCGAGGCGACATCGCTGGGGATCGACGGCGAGTTGCTGTCGGCGGCGCGCAACGGAGGAGAGCAGGCGATCGCGGAGGCGGTTCTGAGCCGGCCGGGTAACATGACGGCGGCGCTTCTCTACGGACTGTACGACAATCCGGACCGCGTCACGCGCCTGGCTGATGTTCTGACGCTGAGCGCCTGGCTGCGAATCACCGGGTACAGTGTCGTCAAAGCGGAAGTCTTGATGATCTTGATCAGCGTGGCTTCGGTAGCGCTGATCTATCTGCTGGGCTGGCTCGTCTGGCGTGACCGGCGGATTGCCGCGTTGAGCGCTTTGCTGATGGCGATTGTGCCGGCGGGCGTCGAGAGCGCCCGCTGGATATCGTGGCACGTTTTTGGGCAGTTCGCCTTCATGCTCGCTATCGCGGCCGGGCTGTACGCCATGGCTGCCTTCAGGGATGGAGGCCGCTTGCGATACCCGTTGCTGGCCGGCGTCGTTTGGGGAATATCGCTCTACACGAACACTCTGCTTCCTGCACTCGTACCGCTGGTCCTGGCTCCGGCTGTGCTGTTTGGCGGGCAAGGCGGTTCGACGGCGATTAGGCGAGCGGGGCTCGCCTACCTCGGCGCGGGCAGCGTCGTATTCCTTCCGGGACTGGCGTTCATCGCCGTTCGCTGGTCGCTGTATGTAGAGCGAAATCTCGCAGGATATGCCGTCGACTTCGTGGGCCGAGCGTCAGTGCCGGAGAAGTTGGGCGCCATGCTGGGCTATTGGCTGAATGCCGCGACGCCGTTCCTGGTCCTTCTCAGCCTTGTCGGGATCTGGGCCAGCGCGCGCAGCCGGCGCCCCACGGCCTACGTGCCGCTAGCCTGGCTTTTGACGTATGTGCTCTTTTCCCTCACTCTGGGGGCGCCGCACCTCCACAGGCGGGTCGGGCTGACGGTGTTGCCGGCGCTCGTCCTGCTGGCCGCCGCGGGACTCGTGGGACTGTCCGCCGCCGTCGCTCGCCAGCGCACCGTCAACCTTGGTCGCGGAGCACTGGGCGGTGGCGTGGCGGTGATGGCGCTCCTTCTCGGCATCCCGACTCTCGAGGTGCTGACGACTGAATGGCCGCAGACCGAGGCGCGGACGGCGATAGAGTCTGTGGCGTCGCGGGTCGTGCCCGGGGGTGGTGTGGTCACGAACCGGGGGGAGGGACCTTCGCTGGTGAGACGGAGCGGCGAAGGGGCTCGGCTGGCCTCGTATTTGGCCTGGCGCTATCCGGGCCTGCGTCTTCCGGCAACTCATCTGCTAGTTCTGCTCGACCGCGAAGAGGGTCCGGAGATCGGCGCCGACGATGCGGTCGTGATCGGAATCGCGTCGCAATCGCTGCTGGCCGACGATCCGGGCTTGGAGAGTTTCAATATGGAGAGATTTGGACCGGGTCGAAGCGTTTACGCCTTCTCGCCCTGAATCGGGATCCCACCTGGATGCTCGACGGCCCGCCTGCCCCTGTTGAGCGACGGGCCTCCTCCTGGCGCTGCGGCCGGCCTAGTTGCAGTAGACGGAACCCTCAGATTGCGCCGTCGTCGCTCCACCGGCGGCGCCGTAGTAGAGCTCGCAAGCCCTGGTGGGTGCCGCGGCATGCGTCGCCGTGGCTCGCCAACCCTGGTCCGTAGCGACCGGAACCGAAACCGACACCTGGAGAGTCTTGTTGAAGTCCAGCGTGCCATAGTCGGTCGTGTACGTCAGATACTGGGAAAAGTAGTTCTCTTCCGCCGTCGCCAGGTTTCGCAGGTCCGACTGCATGGCGGAGAGGTACGATCTCTCGCGCGTCCTCACGAATTTGGGGAGCGCGATCACCGCCAACAGGCCGATGATCAAGACTACTGTCAGCAGCTCGATCAATGTGAAACCGCTCTTATTACGATGCATCATGGGTCCTCACTGTTACGGTCGAACCGTGTTGGCTGGCCGCGATAGCGGCAAGTGCAAGCAGCGTGCCCGCCGGCCAAAGGCTGGATGTCGGCTCTAACCCTTTGTCTATGAGCGGGTTAGATCGCGGAAACCGTCACACGGTCGGTCTATGTGCCGTCGCCCGATCAGTCAAGATGACCGATTCGGGCCCTAGGTCTCTTCGCCCGGCTCAGTGGTGACACCGGCTACGTTCACCATGCGGTTTATGGATTCGTGCATCGCGGATGCCGTGCTCTGGACGTCGTCGGTCTGGCCGTCAACCGCATGCGCGTTGAGCGTGCGGACGAGGCCAATGAAGCCGTCTACCTCGGCTCTGAGCTTGAGGTACTGGCGGCGGTCGGGTAGCAATTTCGCCGCGAGCCCCCAGACGCCGGTCTGGTTCAGCATGATGCCCGCCAGGATGATCGCTACTTGGGGGCGCGTATCCGCTATCCAGAGGGTCTGGAGCAGGATGACGATGACGCCGCCAAGGGCGAGGGCGTTATTGAGGGCGGTACGAGACTTCATCTCTTCCCTCCTGTAGATAGGTCACCAGCGCCGGGCAACCGCCAGGCACTTCCCATTCACATTCGTGAGCCGGCGCGGCCATTCCACGCAAATAGCTGGTGGAAGCAGGGCAGGGGGGCAAGGACGGGGACTATCAAATAAGGCAAAAAGGCCCTAAATCCGCAAGGGGAACCCATATAGGTCACTTGCGCCCGTCAACCAGACATCAGCTTCGCCTCGAGATTCTCCAGCATGTCTCGGGTCATCGACTCGAGGTCATACTTGGGATCCCAGCCCCATTCCGCCCTGGCGGCACTATCGTCCAGGGAGTTGGGCCAGGATCCGGCGATGGCCTGCCTCATGGGGTCCACCTGGTAATCAATGGTGAACTCCGGTATATGCTTACAGATTTCGGCCGCCAATTGTTCCGGCGTGAAATTGACCGCCGTGATGTTGAAGGCGTTGCGGTGTGTCAGCTGGGCGGGATCAGCCGCCATGAGGTCGATGGCCGCCTTGATGGCGTCCGGCATGTACATCATGTCCAGGCAGGTGTCCGGCTCGAGGAAGCAGGCATATCGCTTGTTGCGGATCGCCTCATAGAAGATCTCGACCGCATAGTCGGTGGTGCCGCCACCCGGTGGCGCGACGTAGGAGATGAGCCCCGGGTAGCGCACGCCCCGTGTGTCGACGCCGAACCTCTGGTGGTAGTAGTCGCACAGCAGCTCGCCGGCGACCTTCGTCACACCGTACATGGTCGTGGGTCTCTGGATCGTATCCTGCGGCGTGCGGTCTGGAGGCGTGGACGGCCCGAAGGCCCCGATCGAGCTGGGGAAAAACACCGCGCAGCGGTTCTCACGGGCCACCTCAAGCACCCGGTATATGCCGCCCATGTTGACGTCCCACGCCACGTGCGGCTTCTCCTCGGCCGTGGCCGAGAGCAGCGAGGCCAGGTGGTAGATGGAGCCGATGTCGTACTTGCGGACCACCTCATCGACCAGGCGTTTCGCCGTGCAGTCGACGTACTCGAACGGCCCGTCCGGCTCCGTGGCCGCCGGCATCCGAATATCGCTGGCCACGACGTTCTCCTCGCCGAATCGCTCTCGCAGGGCCAAAACGAGTTCCGACCCGATCTGACCCAACGCGCCTGTTACGAGAATCCGTCTCACTGAGTATCCTCCTAGATCGGTAATCAGTAACCGGTGACAGGTGATCAGTAAAGGCTGTGAACGGTGGGGTCACCGAAAGACCGTCTTCGACTCACGTCAGTAGTTTCCGCTCCTTGGCCGCGATCTCCAGCTCCTGCTGGAAGTCGGGATCGGCGATTTCAATCAGCGCCTCGGCGCGCTCGCGCAGGTTCTTACCGAACAGATTTGCGATTCCATGCTCGGTGACGACGTAGTGCACGTCGGCTCGACTGGTGACCACGCCGGCGCCTTCCTTGAGGAAGGGAACGATGCGGGACATGGAGCCACTCTTGGCGGTGGAGGGCAGCGCGATGACGGGTCTGCCTCCTTTGGATTTTGCGGCGCCGCGGATGAAATCGACCTGGCCACCGAATCCGGAGTAAATGTAGGGGCCGATGGAATCGGAGCATACCTGGCCGGTGAGGTCGACCTCGATGGCTGAGTTGACGGCCACCATGTTGTCGATCTGGCTGACGATGAACGGGTCGTTAACGTAGTCGACGGGGTGGGCTTCGATCAGGGGATTGTTATCGAGGAATTCGTAGAGCTCCGGGCCGCCAAGGGCGAAGGTGAGCACGACCTTGCCGGGGTGGAGGTTCTTCTTGGTGCCGGTCACAACGCCGCGTTGGATCGCCCGCATGCCGCCGTCCGAGATCATCTCGGTGTGTATCCCGAGCTCGAGGTTGCCGTCCATCGCCTCCCACACCGTGTCGGGGATGCCGCCGATCCCCATCTGAAGGGTGTCGCCCGCTCGGATGAGGCCTATGACGTGTTGGGCAATCGCCTTCTCTACATCAGTGGCCGGTTTGGACTCGAGGGTGGGTAGCGGCTCGGTGGCCTCGATGACCGCGTCGACCCGGTTCACGTGCATGAACGAGTCACCGAGGACGCGCGGCATCTTCTCGTTGACTTGTGCGATGACGGTCGTCGCCATCTGGCAGGCGGCGATCGACGCCAGGGTCTCGACGCCGAGGCTCATGAATCCGTGCTCGTCCGGCGGCGAACACTGGACCATCGCCACGTCGAGAGGAACGATGTGCTCGCGGAACAGCCGCGGGATCTGGTGAAGGAAGATAGGCACGTAATCGCCGCGGCCTTCGTTGACCGCCCTGCGGTCGGCTGGCCCTACGAACAGCGAGTTGTGCCGGAAGCTGCTCTCCATCCCGGGCTGTGAGAGCGGGTCTTCGCCTACCAGCAGCACGTGATTGAGTTGTACGTTCTCGATCTCGCCTTTCCGCTCCGCGAGCGCTCTGACCAGGGTTTGGGGGATCGCGGCATTACCGGCGTAGTAGACGCGGTCGCCGCTGTTGATCCTCTGAACGGCCTCGGCCGGACTGCACAGCTTGGATCTATAGTCGTCGAGCCAGTTCATCCCTCGTCACCCCTCATGTATTAGTTGCGCCAGTGGCGTCGAATTGATGTTCATGATCGCGCCGACCTTCTCGTTGACCAATTGGCCCTGGTAGAGGTAGACGCCGGCGGCCAGCCCCGGATCGTCGCGGAGCGCGCCGCCCAGGCCCTTCCGCAAGATGTCCTTTAGGGTCGGGAGTACCGCGTTGGCCAACGCTCTCGAGGCGGTGCGCGCGATGTTGGCCGTCATGTTGGGGACGCAGTAGTGGACCACGTTGTGGACCGTGAAGGTGGGATCGTCCAGGGTCGTCGGGCGACTGGTCTCCACGCAGCCACCCTGGTCGATCGAGATGTCGAGGATCACTGCTCCCGGCTTCATCGCCTTGACCATGTCCTCGGTGACGAGGATGGGAGCGTGAGCGCCGGGGACCAGGACCGCGCCGATCACGACATCGGCTATGGAAGTGAACCTCTCGAGCTGCGCCATCCCGGCGACCGCGGTGACGACATGACCCGAAACCTCGCGGCTCACAGCCCGGAGCTTGCTCAGGTCCTCGTCCACCACGATGACGTGGGCGCCGCTCGCAACGGCCTGCCGCGCGGCGGAGCTGCCGACCGAGCCCGCTCCCAGGATCAAGACGGTGGGCGGCGCCACGCCGGGCACGTTGCCCAGCAGGATCCCGCGGCCGCCGGCTTCGTTCTGCAAGTACTGGGCAGCGACGTGCACGGCCATCTGCCCGGCTATCTCGCTCATCGGAGCCAGGATGCGGCGATCTCCCGAAGTGTCCTGGATGATCTCGTAACCTATGATGGTAGCTTCGAGCTCGATCAGCCGTTCGACGTTCTCCCGCGGAGAGACGGCCAGGTGGTGGAAGGCGCAGATCACCGATCCGGGCTTCAGCAGATCGATCTCATCGCCGGAGAGCAGTCCGACCCGGCACACGATGTCGGCACGCTTGTACGCTTCCTCGCTGCTGTAGACGATCTGGGCCCCGGCCTTTTCGAAGGCGCCGTCGGAGAATTTGGCCGTGAGGCCCGCGTCCTTCTCCACGATGACCGTGTGGCCGTAGCGGGTGAGCCGGGCCACCGCGTAGGGTGACAGCCCTATCCGATGCTCGAGCCGGTTCGTCTCTCTGGGTATGCCGATGAACATCCTAGATGCCTCCGTATGGATGAATGCCGGACGTCCTGACGGCCGTCCGGCACGAGGTGAGCCCGGTTGATACGTTGTGGGTCGTCGTCAGGCCCGCTTCCCATTCGTCGCTTCCTGGTAGGCCTTCTCGCCCCAGGCGAATGCCTCCTCGTTGAGAGCAAGTAGAGCGCATCGGTCCTTCAGCGCCTGGCGCATGGTCGCCAGGATGCTCTCTTTCGGAAACAGGTTCGTCGCCGCCTGCATGGCGCCCAGCGCCACGACGTTCTTGACCATTATCTTCCCCAGGTCGGTCGCTATGCTCGTGCAGGGGACGGCGATCATCTTGACGCTCGGGTCCAGCGTTGGCGGGCTGGGGATCACCGCGCTGTCGTAGATCACGATTCCGCCGGGCTGCACGTCGGGCCCGAACTTCTCCAGGCTGGGCGGGTTGAAGGCCACCAGGATATGCGGCTGCGGTGATGCGGGGGACAGAACTTCCTCGGTAGCGATGTGGACGTCTGCGTAAGACGTGCCGCCTCTCGACTCGGGTCCGTAGCTCGGGATGTGGGTCGAGTCGAACCCTTCGTTGATCGCGGTGCGCGTTGTGAGCATTGCTATGGTTTGGGCG
The DNA here is from genome assembly GCA_039588075.1 of Gemmatimonadota bacterium. Classification (GTDB taxonomy): domain Bacteria; phylum Gemmatimonadota; class Gemmatimonadetes; order Palauibacterales; family KS3-K002; genus JBDHAL01. The sequence goes on from JBDHAL010000022.1 coordinate 18,668, forward strand.
CCGTCACCACCGGCCCCGGCGAACTTGATCGAGACATCTTTCTCGTGGATATGAGAAGGAAAGCCCTCGCCGAACCGCTTGGGCCGCTCTGTCGTTCCGCCTATCACGTTCACCACATCTTCCACCGTGAAGCGGGGCTCCCCGACTTCGAACCACGGTTCCGGCTCCATGTCCTTCTTCACGCCGAGTGGGAAAACGGGAACCATGCTCTCCTTCACCCAGGTCTCCGTTTCGGTCGGCGTCAGCTTCAGGTGAGTGGGGCACTCGGAGAGGATCTCCACGAACGACAGCCCCTTCTTCTCCACCTGCAGGCGCAGCGCTTTCTTGATCGCCTTCTTCGCACGTACGCGCTGTTTGTTGTCGAAGAGCGCGCAGCGCTCGACGTATATGGGGCCGTCCAGCTGGCCTACCGTCTCGGCCATCTTGAGCGGCTCGCCGGTAAAACGCGTGTCGCGCCCCGTGGGCGTCGTGGTGGTCTTCTGGCCCATCAGGGTCGTAGGCGCCATCTGGCCACCGGTCATGCCGTATATCGCGTTGTTGACGAAGATGAAGGTCATCGGCAACCCCATCTGGGTCGCTTGCATGATCTCGGCCAATCCAATCGATGCCAGATCGCCATCGCCCTGGTAGGCGACTACGACGGCCTCGGGGTTGGCGACCTTGTGGCCGATCGCCACAGCCGGCGCCCGTCCGTGCGCCGCCTGCGTGTTGCCCACGTCGAGGTAGTAGTACATGAAGACGGCGCAGCCCACCGGAGAGACGGCGACGGTGCGATCCTGCACGCCCAGCTCGTCGATAGATTCGGCCAGGTATTTGTGGATGAGACCGTGCCCGCAACCGGGGCAGTAGTGGGTAGAATGCCCTTTCAGGCCTTCCCCGTGGGCATGTCGCTCGAACTTCTCGTAGAAAACGCTCATGTTTGATCCCCCGCCAGCGCCGTGACCGTATCGAGTATTTCCTGCTGCTGCGGGAGGACCCCGCCATAGTGCTGCAGCCTGTGGATCGGTGGCACTCGATCGACGTCCGCGTAGCTCAACGCGAGCCGCATCTCGTCTTCTAGTTGGCCGCTGCCGGCTTCGACGACCAGCAGTCCACGGGCGCGCCCTATGGCCGGAAGCAGGGAGTCGACCGGGAACGGCCAGAGCGAGATCGGCCTGAACAGTCCCACCTTGATGCCTCTATCGCGAAGAACCTGGATCGCGCCTTGGGCCATGCGCGCCGGCGTGTTACAGGCGACGATCAACCATTCAGCGTCGTCGCATAGGAATAGGTCTGCCCGCTGCTCGGTTTGACTGATGCGCTCGTACTTCTCGTTGAGGCGGACGTTGTGTGCTTCCAGGTCGGGCTCGATCAATAGGATCGAGGTCATCAGGTTCCCGCGGTGCATCTCATCGCCATATACAGCCCAATCGGGCAGGCCGGGCTTGATCATCTTCCTGGGTAGCTTCACCCGTCCAGTCATTTGACCCAGGTAGCCGTCACTGGCAAGTATGACCGGGTTGCGGTACTTGAACGCCAGATCGAAGGCCTCGACGGTCAGGTCCAGCATCTCTTGTGGCGTCGATGGGGCAAGTACAATCGCGTGCGTGTTCCCGTGTCCGAGACCGCGGCACAGAAGCTTGATGTCGCCTTGCTCCGGTCCGATGTTCCCGAGACCCGGCCCACCGCGCATCACGTTGAAGAAGACGCCCGGGATCTCCGCACCAATCATGTAGGAGATCCCTTCCAGCATCAGGCTGAACCCGGGCGAGGAAGTGAACGTCATGCAGCGCATGCCGGCGCCACCGCACCCGTACATCATGTTTACCGTTGCCACCTCGCTCACCGCCTGGACGAACGCCCCGTCCAACTCGGGCAGCAACTTGGCGAGAAGCTCCGCTCCTTCCGTCGATGGCGTGATCGGATAGCCGAAGAAGTGCCGGCAGCCGGCCAGCAAGGCCCCGATCGCTGAAGCATGGTTGCCCTTCAGGATAAGCGGTTCCAGCTCCGGCAGCGCTACTTCCTCGTCCGGAATCGCCACCGGTTCCGGCGCCGTCGTCTGCCGCTTGCCGAAAAGCATCTCTGGATCCATCAGTTCGAAATCGACCTCGGCCGGCGTGGCCATCAGACCGTGAGGCTCCGGGCAGGCGCCAAGACACAAACCGCACCCATTGCAGATTTCTAGGTTCAACACCACCGGCGTGAAGCCCGTCGCCGGGTTGATCTCGGTCCCCAGCGTGATGCAATCCTTCGGGCAAGCCGTGATGCAGCGGCCGCAGGCCTTGCAGAACTCGGGAAACAGGAAGGGTTTCGGTTTGGTCTTGGTTTTGGCGCTAGGCATGGTATTCCATTTCGGGGAAAGTAATCGGTAATCCGTAATCGGTGACCGGTAACTGAGAACTTCGACGTTGGAAGTTACTGGTTACCGGTCACCGATCACTGATTACTGCCTGCAAGGCCCGACCCGGTCCTTTTGGGTCGGACGCCAGGGTCAAGTTAGTTTCTTCTCTGGCAGCCTACGGCCAGATGCCCCGCTTCAATGTTACCTCTGCCACCCGGGTGATCGCCAGCACGTATGCGGCGGTGCGCAGATCGACCGGTGTGAGCGAATCGCTGCCCCCGGTTCTCTTCTTGCTGGCCGCGTCCAGCTCGGCCAGCGACTCGTTGATCTCCTTCTGCTTCTCCAGTACGGCGTCAGTCTGCTTGTTCATCTTGGCCAGCAACTTGCCGTTGACCAAGTCCTCTTCCCACTGTTCGTTCTCGTTGTTCTGGACCCACTCGAAGTAACTCACCGTGACACCGCCGGCATTGGCCAGGATGTCGGGGAGCACCGGGATCCCACGTTCGAAGAGGATCTTGTCGGCGGCCGGTGTCGTCGGCCCGTTTGCGGCCTCGGCGATCAGCTTGGTATTGATCTCCGCCGCGTTGTCGCCGCGAATAACGTTCTCCAACGCCGCCGGGATCAGGATGTCGCATTCGATCGTCAACAGCTCGTCGTTGCTCACCTCTCTCGAGCCCGGGTAGCCAACGACCGAGCCCGTCTTCTTCTTGAACTCGACCACGGCGTTGGGGTCCAGGCCCTCGCGGTTGTAGATGCCGCCGCGCGAATCGCTCACCGCGATGATCTTGGAGCCCTGCTCGTGGTACAACTGCGCCGCGATCGCTCCCGCATTCCCGTAGCCCTGCACCACGACCGTCGCGCCCTTCACCGAATCCAGTCCTGGCACCAAGCCCTGCTTCAGCACCTGCTGCGTGCAGAACAGGCAGCCTCGCGACGTCGCCTCATTCCGACCCAGCGAACCGCCCATGTTCACCGGCTTGCCTGTCACGACACCCAGGTTGTTCTTGCCTTTGTGCATCATGTCATAGGTGTCGAAGATCCAGGCCATCGTCTCCGGGTTCGTGTTCACGTCCGGCGCCGGAATGTCTGTGTGCGGGCCGATCGCGTCGCCCAACTCCGCGATGAACCGCCGCGTGATCTTCCGAAGGTCGTCCTTTGTTCGCTTCTTCGGGTTGCAGATGATTCCGCCCTTCGCGCCGCCGAACGGTACGTCCAGGACCGCGCACTTCCACGTCATCCACGAGGCCAGCGCCCGAACCTCGTCAGCCGACACGTCCTGATGGTACCTGATACCACCCTTGCCGGGGCCCCGCACCAGGTTGTGTACGCAACGGTAACCGACGAAGTTCCTCACCTCGCCTTCCGCCGTCTCGATCGGGAACTCGACGGTGATCATCCGGTTCGGCGCCTTCAGGAACCCCACCAGCCCGGCCTTCAGGTCCGGTATGTACCGCGCCGCGTGGTCAAACTGCTGCTGCGCTATGTGGTACGGATTCAGGTCCTCTGCGCCGTTTGTCTTTGCCTTCGCCTTGTCCTTGCCCATTTCCTCCCTCGATCCCTGTGGTCGATGGGGCCTCTCGTGATGAGAATACCGACTGACCCCACCCTGTTGAGCAACCTCCAGGCCCAGGGATCAGTTCCGCCGAAACCCATGAAGTATAACAACTTAAAGCTAATCCGCATCCCTCGATTCGCTCCTCGCCCGGGGCAGAATGTCACATGGAGGGATATTCTGGAATCTGTCGCCCCAGCGGCGGCCCGACCCGGCCAATTCGGGTGACCGGGCCGCGGTTTCGAGTCGATATTTCGGTTTGCACGTGGCTCTGCGTATGGGTATCTTTATAACAGCTCACAAAAAACCGGCGCTGTGGCGGACGGCCGCGAACCCTTCGTGAGCCACAAGGGGAAGCTAGCCCCTCGACGCAGCAGCTGGACGTTCTCATGTAAGCTACAATACATGAGATCCCGTCGCCAAACCGGGTGGTTGCCGACCGCGTGGTCGAAGCCAGAGGGCCACCGCCCGGGCCATAGAAGTATCTGCGCACCCGGAGCCTACGAGAGCAGGCTGATCGGCGCTACGGGTGCCGGCCGGAGAGCCCGGCGGGCCGTCGACAAAAAAAGGCCGATGCTATACCGAGCGAAAGCGGAACGGAGGACAACTATAGAAACGAGAGAGGCGCGCGCGTTTCGCGTATACACACGGAAGGACATCGACGTAATACCGCAACTGAGGCGATTCACGCAGACGGAGCGGGATGCGATGAAGGCGGTGGCGGCGGTACTGCCCTTCCGGGTGAACGAGTACGTCCTGGAGGATCTGATTGACTGGTCGGACATCCCGGACGACCCGATGTACCAGCTGACGTTTCCGCAGCCGGAGATGCTGGGCGCGCGGGAGTTCGCGCGGATGGAGCGTCTGGTACGGAGTGGTGCGAGGGAGATGGAAATCAGGGAGGCGGCGCGAGAGATCCAGGTGAGGCTGAACCCGCACCCGGCGGGCCAGCTGGATCTGAACGTGCCGGTGATCGATGACGAGGTGGTACCGGGGGTGCAACACAAGTATCGAGAGACGGTGTTGGTTTTCCCGGCGGCGGGTCAGACGTGCCATGCGTACTGCACGTACTGTTTCCGCTGGGCGCAGTTCGTGGGGATTCAGGAGTTGAAGTTTGCGGGCCGGGCGACGAACGGCTGGCTGCACTACCTAAGGGAGCATCGGGAGGTAACGAGTGTCCTGGTGACGGGCGGTGATCCGATGGTGATGAAGGCATCGGTCCTGCGTCGTTACCTCGAGCCATTATTGGACCCATCGCTTGATCACATAGCGACGATCCGGATCGGCACCAAGGCGCCGGCCTATTGGCCGTACCGCTTCGTGACGGACTCCGATTCCGGCGAAGTACTGGAGCTGTTCGAGCAGGTGCGGCGCGCCGGGCGTCACCTGGCGGTGATGGTCCACTACAGCCATCCGCGTGAGCTGGACACGGCGATAGCGGAGCGGGCGGTACGCAGGATCCGGGCGACGGGAGCGACGGTTCGCTGCCAGGCACCGCTGGTGCGGCACGTGAACGATTCGGCGGACGCGTGGTCGGAGCTTTGGAGAAAGCAGGTGCGTCTGGGGGCCGTGCCGTACTACATGTTCGTGGAGCGTGACACGGGGCCGCGGAGGTATTTCGAGGTTCCTCTGGCCCGGGCGCAGGAGATTTTCAGCGAGGCCTTCAGCCGAGTATCGGGACTCGGTCGAACGGTGCGCGGTCCGAGCATGTCGGCGACGCCGGGCAAGGTGCTGGTGGATGGTGTGGCGAACGTGAACGGCCAGAAGGTCTTCGTGCTGAAGTTCCTGCAGGCCCGCGATTCGGCGTGGGTCGGAAAGCCGTTCTTCGCCGAGTACGACCCGACGGCCACCTGGCTGGATGAATTGCGGCCCGCGTTCGGGGCGCGCGAGTTCTTCTTCGAGAGAGGCCTACGTGAAATCGCGAGGCGCGGGCAGGGGCGGCGCAAGCCCGGCTTGCCGGTGGCCCATACGTCCTAAGCGGCACGACCGCGGATCTTCCTATTAAGCACCCAGACAAATAAGTTGACGGCTTCTGGCTCGGGGGCGCGGGTAGGCTCACCGGGCCCGGAGTGATGAGCGAACCGTGAGGGGGCTGAACTGGTATCAGGCGCGGTGAAGGGCAAGCCGGACATCGATCTGGCGTCGGTGCTGGTTCTGATCGGCACGATGCTGGTCGACATGATCGGGTTCGGCATCGTGCTGCCGCTGCTCCCGTACTACGCGGTCGAGTTCGGCGCCTCTGACTGGATGGTCGGGCCTCTAATCGCGTCGTTCTCGGTGGCCCAGCTCATTGCGACGCCGTTTTGGGGGAAGATCTCAGACCACTACGGCAGGCGGCCGCTGATACTGGCGGGGCTCGCGTTCTCGGCCGTCTCCTACGTGCTGTTCGGCCTCGCGACCACAGTGGCGGTGTTGTTCGTGTCGCGCATCGTCCAGGGCGCCTCGGGTGGCACGATAGCGGTGGCGCAGGCCTACGTGGCGGATACCACGGCGCCGGAACGGCGGGCACAGGTTTTGGGCTGGCTGTCGGCGGCCACCGGCGCGGCCTTCATGATCGGGCCGGCGATCGGGTCGTGGGCGTTTCAGTGGGGCGGGCACAGCGCCCCCGGCTTCGTCGCGGCCGGTCTCTGCGTTGTAAACCTGGCGTTTGCGGTGAAGTTCTTACCGGAGCCCAAGGAGCTTGGCCCGTCGGGCCGCTCGAGGCTTTCGGTGCCGCCGCTGCGTGAGGTGCTTCACACGGCGGTTCGGGATCCGTTGCGTCGAATGATCGCCGTCTACTTCCTCGGGATGGGCGCGTTCACCGCGATTACAGCCATCTTCCCGCTCTTCCTAGAGGATCGCCTCGGCATCGATGAAACCACCATTGGGTACGTCTTCCTATATATAGGAGCCGTGTCTCTGGTAGTGCGGGGAATTCTCGTAGGGCCGTTGGTGCGTCGCTTCGGTGAGCCCTCCGTTTCCCGATTGGGCGCCTTGCTCTTGGGCCTGGGCCTGGCCATCGGCACCTTCGTCACCGACTATGCGCTCCTCGCTGTGGTAATGACTCTCATCGCCGCGGGAACGGGCACGCTCTTCCCGCCGCTGGCAGCGCTGATATCCCGCTGCTCGGCGCCCGAAGTCCAGGGCAGCACGCTCGGTATCAACCAGTTCTTCGGTGGGATTGCCCGGTCGGTCGGGCCGTTGTGGGGTGCGGCGATCTTCGACGTCTACGGATCGGGCGCGCCTTTCCTCACCGCTTCCGTGGGTATCGGCCTCGCCTTCCTTGTGACGTTGTCGCTGCGACCGGCGGACAGCACGGTTACAGGGGTGGCGCCGGCCAGCGGTTCCGGCGGTCGCCGCTGAGTTGCGCCACCCCCGTTAGTCCCAAAACCGTCAGATGATCCGCCGTCTGACTCTGAAGTCGACGTTCTCTTTGATCCAGGTCCAGAGCCGTTCCTGTTCGTCCAGCGGCAGCCCCAGCGTGATCTGCGAGCGCCAGCCGTTCATGACTTCGGCGTCCACGGTCCACATGCGTACGCGGTTGCGTGGGACCTGCTGTTCCCAGTTCACCGCCACCTGCGGACTGGCGTAGAGCAGTCTGACGGTGACGTTCCGGGAGAGGAACTCGAGCGGCTCCAGGCTGATCCTGCTGTAACGATCGTCGCTGCCCGTCGTTCTGCTGGTGACGTCGGGCACGCCGTCGCTAATGATGATGATTGCGATTGGCTTCGAGATTAGATTCTGCCGCTTTACGAAAGTAGCGACACGCTCGAAGAACGGATTGAAGTCCGTGAACGCGTCGTCGGGCTGAAACCAGCCGTGCAGGTCGGCGTCGATCTCGTCCACGCTCTTACCTTGAAAGTCGTGGATCGGGTGGAACGACTTGGCCTCGCCCGGCCGCTCTCCGCCGATCGAGCCCACGAAGAGCACCGCTGGTTCCTCCAGGCCACCCAGCTCGTTGAGGTGGCCGTAGATGTAGTGAGCGGCGAAGCGTATCGCCTCGTTGTAGTTGCCGGTGTTCTGGAACGATCCGCTGACGTCTATGCCGAGGAACAGCGTCAGTCGGGCCTCGCGTTCCGACTCGGGCGGCATGCAGGCGGCTGATAGAGCCATGCAGAGGGCCGCCACCGCGAACGGTGAAAGCCGGCGCCGCCTGCCGATCTTCAAGGTATGATTAGCGTTCATTGGTCTCACCTGGTCCCCTGTTGTCGCTCTCGTTGCCATCGCTTAAGACTCACTGACGTATGAAGTCTGACCTTTCAGCACCTGCACCAGCGTGTCCTTAGCCATCACCTGGTCGATGTCGGTGAACGGCAGCCTGAACGCGGGCCGTGCTGCGATGACGAGGGTAGCGCAGTTTATCGCTGCTGCCAGCAGTTGCAGGACCGGCAGTGAGAGCAGTTCGAGCAACTCGCGCGACTGCTCCTTGAACCACTGGTTCTCGGCCTTGAGGGCGTTGATGGGCCCGCGCCACCAGTCGGGCTCTGGCGCTCGAGGTCGCTCCTCGACTGGCCCGGTGTCGACGGCAATCGTCTGGCGCGCCATGACGGCCAGCAAGGCCGGCGTGCCGTAGCGGCCGAAGAGGAACCAGGTCATGGCTCGAATGCCGATCCAGCCGAAGCTCGCGAAGGCCAGGGTAGCCCCGAAGCCCATCTGGAAGCCGGTATTCGCGGCGATCCACGGGGTGATGGCGTCGATGAGTTCGCGATAGAGGAAGACGACCTCAAAGAACATCACGAAGAACTCGACAAAGACCATCTGGATGATCGCCTTGATCTGCTTCTTCTCCCACGCCTCGGCGAGCACTTGGATCGACGCGAAGCTCCCGGAAATGATCACGAAGAGGAAGAGGAAGAGGATCGGCGCCATGACGCGCTGCGACTCGAGGCCGGCGAGATCGAAGAAGACCTCGGAGACGGTAGGCATCAGCGTATAGGTGAAGATCAACGCTTCGAGCGCTGACCAAAGTATCGTGAAGAGGAAGGCAAACCAGGGCACGCCGGGCTTGAAGTACTTGCGTCCCAGCCAGTCCAGCAGCATGAACGGCGTGGTTATGACGAGCCGTAGTGACTTGACGGTCAGGTCGAAAGCGAGCCGCAACAGCCCCCAGATCCAACCGACCAGCCTCCAGGCGAAACGGCCGATCCCCACCCAGAACAACCAGATGCTTCGGCCCGTCTCCCACCACATGATGACGATGGCGACAAGGAATTCGCGGCGACCGGAGCGGAACGGCACCGTGTAGAGCGAGACCATCGTGCTCCAGATCGCGACGATCACCAGCAGGGCGGGCAAGAGGAGAAAGACCCGGCTGATCAAAACGCCGCTGCCGTACCCGGGGTTCCAGGCGAAGCGGAAGATCGTCGCCTGCGCGTCAGGTATCCACGTGATGAGGAGGGCTAGCTTGGCCAGTACCTGCCACTCCTCCGGCAGGCTCGCGATGATGGCATCGTACATTGTTCAACCCGTCCTGTTTAGAGCGGAAGTGCAACCGAACTGCACACCTCACGTAGGGCACGGTTCGAGTTATTGGCGCGGGGTAACGATTGGGTGGTGAGGGAGTTAGAGTCCCCCGGACAGGAAAGCGCCCCAATGATACCGGCGCGCCTATGGGGTGTCAAGCAGATCCGCAGTCCTGCCGGGCCTCTCCGCGGGCCCAAGTTATTGTGAAAAGGGAACTTACGGGGCGCGCAGCGTGTTGGATAGTCGGGGCTTGTCGCTGGCGGCTGCGGCGCGCAACTTTGGTGGGCACAAACACCGATCATACCGGAGGTCTTGCATGCTGGCTGGCATTTTGCTCGTTGTTGTCATCCTGTTCTGGGTCGCCTACCGCGTGTACGGCGGCTGGATGAGCCGCGCATTCGGGCTGGACGACCGCCACCTGGTGCCGTCGGAGGGGCAATTCGACGGAGTGGACCACGTTCCGACCAGGACGCCGGTGCTGCTGGGCCACCATTTCTCGTCCATCGCAGGGGCGGGTCCGATCGTGGGCCCGATCCTGGCCGGCCTTTTCTTCGGCTGGCTGCCGGCGCTGATCTGGATCGTCGCCGGCTCCATTTTCGTCGGGGGCGTCCACGACTTCGGATCGACGGTGGCGTCGGTTCGCCACAAGGCCAAGTCGGTGGCAGAGCTCGCCAGGCAGTACATCACGCCCAGATCCTACAAGCTCTTCCTCGTCTTCATCTGGCTGGCGCTCGTTTACGTGATCGTGGTCTTCATGGACCTGACGGCGGCCACGTTCGTCAACCTGGAGATGAACGGCAGCGGAGTCGCGATATCGGCGATCCTCTTCGTCGGACTCGCCCTGGCGATGGGCTACCTGACGTTCCGGCGCGGCCTGGGGTTCAGGACCGCCACGTTCGTTTTCCTGCCGCTGCTCCTGCTCGCCATCTGGCTCGGCGATTCGCTTTCGATGCCGGGCTTGCTGCCCACTATCGCCGGCTCCGAGAAGAACACTTGGAACGTTGTCTTGCTCGTCTATTGCTTGATCGCGGCCATAACGCCCGTCTGGATCCTGCTGCAGCCCCGTGACTACTTATCGAGTTGGCTGCTCTACCTGTCGGTCGTGGGCGCCGGCCTTGGGCTCTTGATCGGCGGGATCACCGGTGCGACCGCTGTGGCGAGCACCTGGCCGGCCGTTGTCGCGCCGGGCGAGGTCACGGGCCTCGGTGTGGCTCACCTCGGTCCGCTGTTCCCGATCCTGTTCATCACCGTCGCCTGCGGTGCCTGCTCCGGCTTCCACTCCATCGTGGCGAGCGGGACAACGTCGAAGCAAATACGCTGCGAGACCGACACGCGCCGCGTGGGCTACGGGGCGATGCTGATCGAGGGTGTCGTGGCTGTGATCGCTCTGGCCACCGTGATGATTCTTCCCTTTGGAGCGGAAGCATTCGGTGAGACGCCCATCGCCGTTTATGCTGGAGGCATCGGCCAATTCCTGGCGACGCTCGGAATCCCGGCCAAGTTCGGCGCGCACTTCGGGTTGCTGGCCCTGTCTACTTTTTTGCTGACCACGCTCGACACCTGCACCCGTCTCGGTCGCTACGTCGTTCAGGAAGCCTCCGGTTGGGATAAGAACGACGCGAAGAGCCGCGTCGTGGCCACTCTGCTGACGCTCGCGCTGCCCGCCTTCCTGGTTTTCGCCACCTATACGGACCCGGTGACAGGTCAGGTTCAGCCGGCCTGGCGCGCCGTCTGGCCCGTTTTCGGTGCGACAAACCAGCTGCTCGCCGCGCTGGCGCTGCTCGCCATCACCGTTTGGCTAAAACGCACCAGCCGCGTCTGGGCCTTTGCCGCCGCGCCGATGGCCTTCATGCTCCTCATGACCATGAGCGCCCTGGTCTTGCTCGTCCGGCAGGAGGGCCCGCCTATCATCCGCGTGATCTCGACGGCCCTGTTCGTGTTGGGCTTGGCACTGTCGATCGAGGCGTTCAGGGCATTCCGACTCAGCGAGCTGGGACCGGAACCGGTAACGCTTCGGCCGGCGGAAGCGGGGGGCGACTGATAGATCATTATAGTGAACATTGAGCATCGAGCATCGAGCATCGAACGTCGAGCTGACTGCCCGATGTTGAACCTTGCAGGTTGGACCTCTAACCTTGAACCTCGAGGCCAAGCAGCGCGTCAAGGCTCAACGTTCACGTCTAACGTCCAAGGTTCAAATTCGGGTAGTATTCTCGACGTTCGATGCTCGATGCTCGATGCTCGATGTTCGGCAGTGCCTATTCTTCTGCGGCCAGGCTCTCCAAGACCTGCCGAGTAATCTCCGCCAGGGCCGATGGCGTGAAGGGCTTTTGCAGGAAGGCTACGCTGCTGTCGGCCATCATGTCGCGCACCGTCTTGTTGTCCGTGTAGCCGGACATGTAGATGACGCCGGCGTCGGACCGGGTCTTGAGGAGTCGCTCGGCCAACTCGGGACCGCCGACCCGCGGCATGACGACGTCGGTGATGAGCATGTCGATCTTGCCCGAGTGCTCATCCTGAAGGCGCAGCGCCTCGACTCCGTCGCGCGCTTCGAGCACGGTGTAGCCGCGGGCTCGAAGCACTCGGGCGGCCAGGTTAAGAACGGCAGGTTCGTCCTCGACCAGCAAGATGGTGGCGCTATCCGTGGAGACGCGTTCGGCCGGCGGCTTGGGCTTCACGACCGGCTCGGCTGTCCTCTCGATCGCCGGTAGATAGATTTTGATCGTTGTTCCGCGACCCGGCTCGCTGTCCACCCAGACGTCTCCGCCGCTCTGCTTGACGATTCCGTAGACAGTGGGGAGACCGAGGCCCGTTCCTTTGACCTCCTTCTTGGTCGTGAAGAAGGGCTCGAAGATACGTGACCGAGTTTCCTCGTCTATCCCTCGACCAGTATCGATCACGGACAGAACTGCGAAGAGGCCGGGCTCGGACAGGTCGAGTTGCTGTGCCGCATCGTGCGACAGGTCGACCTGGGTCGTCTCGATCGTAAGGCGACCGCCGTTAGGCATCGCCTCGCAGGAATTCTCCACCAGAGCGGAGATGACCTCCTCGAGTTGGATGGGGTCAGCTTTAACGTTGCCAAGGGTGCCGTCGAGAATTGTAACAAGCTCGATTCTGTCGCCGACCATCTCCTTCAACCTGGAGCCGAGGCTGGCGATCACCGCGTTCAGGTCGAGGAAGCGAAGCTGCAGCACCTGGCGGCGGCCAAACGCCAGCAACTGGCTCGTAAGCGACGCGGCGCGTTGGCCAGCTTCCTTGATCGCCTCGATATCGGCCCGGCTCTGCTCGTCCTCCAGGTACTTCAGCAGAAGGTCGCTGTGTCCGATGATAGTGGTGAGCAAGTTGTTGAAGTCGTGAGCGATCCCGCCCGCCAACCGGCCGATGGCATCCATCGTTTGGGACTGGCGGAGCCGCTCTTCGAGGGCCTTTTGCTCGGTGAGGTCACGAGCTACCACCGACACATAGTCGACTTCGCCGTCCGGCGTGCGGTGGGCAATCATCACCATTGAAGTCGGCACCTCGCGACCGTCCTGGGTCTCGAACACGACTTCACCGGACCAGGTGCCGTGGCGAACGGCGCTGGGCAGCGCCTCATCCCGAACAACGAGGCCGTCGCGCTCGGGGTGGTGGGTCCAGATCGGCGGCGACGACTCCGACGGCTCGTCAGTGATCTTGAGCATCTCCCTGCCGGCCGGGTTGAGATAGATGCCCCTGCCCTCGACCGTGGCCACGCCGACGAGATCGGGAGTGGCCTCGAGGATCTCGGCCAGCCTGCGCCGCGTCTCTTGCGCCTGCTTGCGGTCGGTTATGTCCGCAATAACGCCGAGTATTCCGACGACGTTGCCATCGATGTCGCGAAGCGGCCCGGCGCTGATGTTCGCGAAGACGACGGAACCGTCGCGGCGCTGGCGTCGAATCTCCGGAGCCTCGAGCTGTTCACCGCCGGCCACGCGGCTCATAAGCCGCCGGAAAACACTCCACTCTTCGTCGGGAATGAACGGAAGGGGGCGGCCGACGACTTCGGTCTCTTTCCAGCCGAATATTTTCTCAGCCGCCTTGTTCCAGCTGAGGACGATACCATCGAGGTCATGGGAGACGATGGCGAGAGGCGATGCTTCGATGATCGCCCGAAGTTTTTCGTTGGTCTCCCTTAGCTGCTCGCGTGCTCGCTTGCGCTCGGTAATGTCGAGCAGCGAGCCTTCGTAGAACTTGACACGGCCGGCAGCGTCTTTCACCGCACGGGCACTGTCGAGTACCCATATCAGCTCCCCATCACGCCGCCGCAGCTGAAGCTCGTAGCTGTGGACCAGAACCTGTTGCTCCAAGCGCGCCAACTCGCCGGCACGCACGTCGCGGTCGACGAACAGGTCGTAGGCGTTTGCCCGCAAGAGGCTCTCGCGGTCTGAATAACCGAGCAGCTCGACCATGGCGGGGTTAACGTCGATGATGGTGCCGTCGGGGGCGCTCAGGTAGATGGCGATGGGAACGCCGTCGAACAGGTCACGGTAGCGCGATGTCGCTTCTTCGGTGGCCGCAGCGATCAACTCCTCGTGTGACTCAGCACGGAAGCTCGCGCGGATGCGCGACCAGATCGTTGGCCGTTCGGTTGGCTCGGCGGGCGGGTCCGATGCGGCCAGTGAGGTCGACTCAGGGTTTTCGGCGGTATTGATGCTCAACGTCCTATCCGCTTATCATGTTCTGCACCCCACCATCAAGGGTACAGCGGCAAGGCTGAGTGGTGCTGCGCTGCTCGCTCCCGATTGTCCGAGAGAAGCGCGGCGGTCGCGCGCGGCAGCGACGGTGGCGGGTCGACGGCAGGGGGGGTTGATACCTATCCTGAACATAATAATAATCGCCATTTCCAGCGAGCGAAACCGCGGGAGGTTTCTAATGACACGTCCGTACGTACGGTTCTTTCCGGCAGCGGTGTCGGTTCTTTTGGCCCTATCGGTGGCCTCGCCTCAGGCGATCCGGCCGCTTGTAGCCCAGGAAGCGGCCAGCGAGGCGCGGGCCCTCACACCGGAGGACGTGGCCCGAATCAAGTCGGTGGGCCAGGTCGCCATCAGCCCCGACGGCTCATCCATAGCCTACACGTTGACGGTGCCGAGAGAGCTGGAGCGCGACGAGAACGGGCCTGCCTGGAGTCGACTCCACGTGGTGGATTTCGGTGGAGAAGCGGCTCGTCCCTTCGTGACCGGCGAGGTGAATGTCTCCCACCTGCGGTGGAGTCCGGACGGTCGTTATTTGAGCTACCTGGCGCGTCGCGAGGGGGATGATCGCACATCGATCTACATAATCGCGGCGGCGGGTGGCGAGTCGAGCCGGCTATTCCAGCACGAGACCAGCGTGCTGGCGTTCGACTGGCGACCCGATGGCCGGGCGATCGCTTTCGTGGCGACGGAGGAACCGCCCGAGGATCTGGCGGAGCTGAAAGGTAAGGGGTTCAACCAGGAGATCTACGAAGAGGACTGGCTGTCGCGGCATCTGTACGTACTGGACCTGCCGGCGGGCGCCGGTGGCGCGGCCGGCGAGGTTCGGGCCGTGGACCTTCCGGGTCAGCCGTGGAGCGTTCGCTGGGGGCCAAACGGCCGGCGCCTGCTTACGGACCTGTCGCCCACACCGTTGGTCGATGACCGGTACATGTCACGTCGTCTTCACGTGATCGACGCAGCGTCCGACGATGTGCTGGCGGCGATCGAGAACCCGGGTAAGCTGGGCGCTTTTGCGTTCGCGCCGGACGGCAGAACGGTGGCGATGATCTCGGCCGCAGATATCAACGATCCAAAAGAGGGTCGCCTGATGGTCGTCGCCAGCGACGGCGGCGAGTTGCGGGACGTGCTGCCCGACCTGGAAGGGCACGTGGAGGGGTTCGCATTCGCCTCCAACGGTAGGATCGTCTACACAGCCAGCGTCGGCGTCGGCAGCCGCGTGGGTCGAGTGAGGGCGGACGGCCGTGACCATGAGGTACTCTACGACGGTACCGACCCGGTGATCGACGCGCTGAGCATGGATTCGCAAGGCCACCGACTCGGCCTCGTCGCGGAGTCGC
Source organism: Gemmatimonadota bacterium (assembly GCA_039588075.1). GTDB lineage: Bacteria > Gemmatimonadota > Gemmatimonadetes > Palauibacterales > KS3-K002 > JBDHAL01. The sequence continues at coordinate 34,031 of JBDHAL010000022.1, forward strand.
CCAGCATGCCGCGCGAAGTCTTTGGGCTGCGCATCGACCGGCGCGGCGAGCTGGCCCGCTTGACCGACGTGAACCCCTGGCTCTCCCAGATCAGTCTGGGGCGCCAGGAGATCGTTCGCTGGCCTGCCGCTGACGGCCTGGAGATCGAAGGCCTGCTCATCCACCCGCTCGAGCGGGCCGAAGGCGCCGGCGTGCCGACCATCGTCGTGGCCCACGGTGGCCCCGAATCTCACTTCAAGAACGGCTGGCTGACCCGCTACTCCTATCCAGGACAGATGGGCGCGGGCCAGGGCTATGCCGTCTTCTACCCCAACTACAGGGGGAGCACGGGACGGGGAGTCGCATTCAGCAAGGCGGATCAGGGCGACGGCGCCGGCGCGGAGTTCGATGACGTGCTGGCCGGGATCGACCACCTCATCGAAGCCGGCATCTCGATGCGCGATAAGATCGGAATCACCGGCGGCTCCTACGGCGGTTACTTCACCGCCTGGGGCGCCACGCGCCACAGCGAGCGCTTCGCCGCCGGCGTCATGTCCGTCGGGATCTCCGACCAGCTGTCAAAGACGGGGACCTCGGATATCCCGCGCGAGATGGAGCTGGTCCACTGGCTCACGAATCCGTACGAGAACACCGACTTGTTCCTCGAGCGCAGCCCGATCATGTACGTGCAGAACGCGAACACTCCGCTCCTCATCCTTCACGGAAAGGAAGACCCGCGCGTCAACCCGGGTCAGTCACGCGAGCTGTACCGCGGGCTCAAGATGATGACGGAAACGCCGGTGCGGTATGACTTCAGTCTGCGCATGATGCGCTGGTTCGATTGGTTTCTAAAGGAAGGCCGGACCGATTTGCCATCGTGGCGGATCGATTACGAGACTGCGCCTGATGTCATGTAAATGGATGGAATCATGCGTCGAACGTTGAACGTTGACCATCTGACGTAGAACATTGAGACGCCGCCGGCCAGGCAGCAGCGAGTCAGCGACGGATGCGAGAGAGGCGCCACCCCTACGGGCGGCGCCTCTGTCTGCAATGTTGGATGTCACACGTCCTATGTCCTAAAGATTATCAAGCACAAACCGCGTCATCATAGTATACAAATTAACCTGCCGATTCCTTCCTCTAATCCCGTGCGGCTGGTTCGGATAGAGCCGCAGATCGAACTGCTTGTCCGCCTCCTCCAATAAGGCTACGAGCTGGATCGTGTTTTGTGGGTGAACGTTGTCGTCGCCGGTTCCATGAATCAGCAGCAGGCGGCCCTCGAGCTGGTCGGCGTAGGCCTGTGGCGCGCTACGCTCGTAGCCCTCGGGATTCTCCTCCGGCGTTCGCATATAGCGCTCCGTGTAGATCGTGTCGTAGAGCCGCCAGTCGGTGACGGGCGCGCCGGCGATCGCAGCCTTGAAGACGCCGGCCCCTTTGAAGAGGGTGAGCGAGGCCATGTAACCGCCGTAACTCCAGCCCCAGATTCCGATGCGGTCGCCGTCGACGTATGGCAGCCCGGCGAAGTGTCGTGCCGCAGCGATCTGATCGGCCGACTCGTACTCACCCAGGTTCAGGTAGGTGATCTTCTTGAACTTCGCGCCTCGCGCCCCTGTCCCGCGATTATCGACGCTGGCCACCAGGTAGCCTTCGGCGGCGAGTATCTGGTGCCACAAGTAGCGTGAGCCGCCCCAGGAGTCGGTAACCGTCTGCGACCCGGGTCCACCGTACACGTACATCAGCAGCGGATAGCTCCTGGACGGATCGAAGTCCGGAGGCTTGATCAGCCAGGCGTTGAGTTCGACGCCATCGGCGCCCGGCACGGTGATGAACTCGGGGGAATTCAGGCCGAGGCCGGCGAGCGTTTCTTCGATCGCCTTGTTGTCGGCAAGGGTGCGAACTGCTTCGCCGTTCGCCGTCCGGATCGTCTGTGTTGGCGGCACACCGGCGCTGGAGTAAGTATCTAGGTAATAAGAGAATGTGGGGTCGAAGCTGATGCGGTGAGTTCCCTCCGGGTCCGTAAGCCGCTTGAGCCCGCGCCCGTTCAATCCGACGCTGTAGAGCGGCCGTACCAGCGGTCCATCGGCGGCGGCGCTGAAGTAGACGATCCCACGCTCTTCGTCCACACCGTAAGTACTCAAAACCTCCCAATCGCCGCTCGTCAGCCTGCGAACGAGGGAGCCGTCACGCCGGAACAGGTAAAGATGTGCGTAGCCGTCACGCTCGCTGAGATAGAGGAACTGCTTGCCGTCATCGATCCAGACGAGCGAGTTGAAGTCGATGTCGATCCACGCCTCGTCGGTGTCGGTCATGACGACGCGGGATTCGCCGCTGCGCACGTCGGCGAGCATCAGGTCCATGCGGTTCTGGTGCCTGTTGAGCTTCTGGAACCAGATCTCGTCGGGGGAGTTGGCGAAGTCCATCCGTGCGAGGTAGTAGTCCTCGCTAGCCGCACCGGCATCTATCCAGATCGTCGCGCCCGTGGCGATCTCCACCACGCCGAGCTTGACCTCCGAGTTGGCCGTACCGGCCTTCGGGTAGCGGACAGGGTTGAGCGTGGGGTAGAGCGTTGTCTGGTCGAGGAGGTAGAACTCGGGAATGGGGGTCTGGTCGAAACGCCAGAAAGCGATCCGACGGCCGTCCGGGCTCCATCGGAACCCGTCTGCCAGAGAGAGTTCCTCTTCGTAGACCCAGTCGGTCGTGCCGTTGATGATGTTCTCCGAGCCGTCCTCGGTAAGCGCCGTTTCTCTGCCGCTATCTAGCTCGGTGACGTAGATGTCGTTGTCGCGGACGAACGCCACTTTGGTGGCGTCGGGCGAAAGCTTGGCGTACTGCTGGTGACCGGGTCTGGTGCTCACCGGTGTCAGGGCTTTGGTCTCGAGGTCCCAAACGTAGTACGTGCCCTGGCTACTACGCCGCCAGATTCGCTCCACGTCGGTCGAGATCAGCAATTTCGATCCGTCGGCCGAGAACTCGTAGGTGCTGATGGTGACCGGCGCATCTGCGCCCGGCGGAATCAAGTCTGCGCCACTGACCAGCAGACTCCGCTCGCCGGAGCTAATGTCGACAACATAGAGGTCGCTGATGTCGTCGTCGCCCTCGAGTACGGCATAGTGGCGTCCGTCGTCCAACCAGCTGACCCGGACCTGGTCTGTGCTGAAGTCACTGGAACCGTAAAGGCTTTCGACGTTGAGCACCGGCACCTGGGCCGGGGCGTTCGCTGGTAGAACCAGCGCAGCGATGGCGATGAGCATTCCTCTCGAGATCATTGGCTTCCGTCTCATGTTAGGTGAACGAGTTGGGTCGATCATTCGGCGACTCACGAGTCCGTCGCGGCTTTGAGCCAGCGAGAGATGTTATCTCCGAACTTCAGGGCCAGCGAGCGGTGAGTCGGGGCGTCGGGCACGGCCAATACGTCTTCTGATTTCAGGCGCTCGCGTTCGAGTTCCAGCCGGTAGGCCGTGATCCAGGCCTCCAGGTCCCGAGGAACGACCTCGGGATGGAACTGGACACCATAGGCCCGTGCCCCGATACGGAAAGCCTGAACGTATCTCTCACTGCTGGCCAGGACTTCTGCGCCGGCCGGGACGTCGAACGTGTCACCGTGCCAGTGGAAGGTGGCGAAGCGCCTCGGAAACCCGGTCCACAGCGCGTCGGTGGTACCGGCTTCACTCAGTTCCACCTCGGCCCAGCCGATTTCCTTTCCCGCTGCCCCGGGGTAGACGCGGGCATCGGCGGCGGTCGCCAACAGCTGTGCTCCGAGGCAGATGCCGAGGACGGGTGTTCCTTCGCCCAGGCAGCGGCGGATCGCGTCGATCTCGGCTGTCAGAAAGGTGTAGCGGCTCGTTTCGTATGCCCCCATGGGGCCACCCAGCACGATGAGGGCGGCCCCGGGATCGAGCCCTGCCCCCTCCTCCAGCGAGTCCGCATCCACGTAGCGAAATCCGATGCCGTGACTCTCCAGCGCCCGTCCTATATAACCGAGGTCTTCGATCTCGACGTGACGGATGATGTTACAGGTGGTGTCCAGTCGCCCCTCCCCGTTGCTTCCGCCCGGGCGTTCCTCTCGAGGGCCTTCGGGCGTAACTTAATGGTGCCCAAACTGGTGACAGGGCTAGTTAGGAGCAACCGGGACGAACCGGAGCACCGCGGGGGTGAGCGAGTGCAAATCGTCGCCTGCCTGTCGGAGCGTCGAGCCCGCGTGCGATTGCACGAGGCTGTGGGCTCCGAGTACGCCGTCGCATGGGCCCGTGACTGGGATGAGATCGAGGCCCTGGTCCGCAAGATGGCGGTGGACGTCATCGTGGTTGACCCCACGCACACGGGCGGTATCGGCATGGAGGCGATACCCCGACTTCGTGAGCGATACCCCTCCGTCCCTGTCGTCATCTACACCGAGTTCCGCGCCGAGCTTGCGGAGTCGCTGATCGCTTGGGGCGATGCAGGTGCGTGCGGCGCCGCCTTCCTCGATCAAAGCGACAGCGAGTGGGATCTGAAGCGGCTGGTGAACGTGGCCAGCGCCCGCTCGGCGGCCGAGCAAGTTCTGCTGGCGCTGGAGCGGGAACTCCCCGACCTGAGCGAGGACGTGCGCCGCGTGCTACGCGTCGGCCTCTACGAGGCCACCTCCCTCCACACCGTCGAAGCCTGGAGCAAGACGGCTGGCCTCTCCAGGCGCAGGTTCTACCGCCTGTTCAGCGACGCCGGACTCCCAACGCCGAAGACGTGCTTGCAGTGGCTTCGGTTGCTCTACGCCGCCAAGTCGCTCAGCGACCCCGGCGTTTCCGTAGAAGATGTTGTCTTCCGGATGCGCTACAGCGCTCCACCCAACTTCTGGACCCACGTCCGCAATATGCTCGGGATAAGCCCCACGCAGATGCGCTGGTCGGTTACCGCCGAGGACCTGGCGGACCGCTTTGCTCAGATGTGTCGAGAAAACGCAAGGCGCATGGCGGGCTCGGACGAGTGAGAAGTGGCAGACCCGACATTCAACAGCCGACGTCTAAGTATTGTTGGACTGCCGATGCTCGACTCCCGACTCGCGACGTTCGGCTTAGCGCCGCGGCAGCGGCGTTGAACGTCGAGACTCGGACGTCGAACGTGGGGCGTCCAATAATACTTCGACGTCGGCTGTCGAATGTCGGCTGTCGGCTGTCGAGTCAGTAACAAGCTGCCGGGGTTGTGGCTACCCGACAAAAAGCACGACTTCGTCGTCTGGCCCCGAATCTCTGAGCTCAGCTGCCGATCGATTCGTCTCTTGGCGAGTCCAACCGAAAAGACTGAGGAAAGCTACGGAGACAACGGAGAGCAGTAAGGCGGACCTCATCCCGGACCTCCCAGGTGTTGCCGTCGGGTTAGGATTAACTGCGTCAGTCTCAGATTCTGCTTGCACCGGAGGAAAGGTGAAGGCGCGGGCCCTGCGGCCCGCGCCTTTGGGGTAACCACCGACCGTCACACCGCTGCCCAAGGTAAGGTTCATGGTAGGTCCGGTGAGTGACGGGATCCGACCAGTGGAGCTCGGCCGGAGATGCATGCGAGGCCTGATCCAATAGCTTCGCGGTACCGGAAATACGAGTCACGATCGGTGGTGAGGAACTCTTCCGCCCGGGTCTGCTCCTCGGTCACGACGTCCAACCCGGTCAGAATTTCCGACCGAGGTCGGAATTTTTGACCGCATCCTTCGCTGATCTCTTTGAGTCGCATCGGGTCCCGGGGCTCGTTATTCGTTGTTGTTGTTGGCTTTTCGCTTCTGATTCCCCGATTCTCCAGGCTGACTGGCGGTCGCGATCACCGCCTTTCCATTTGACTGATGGGCTAAGAGCGTGCCAGATGTTACGTTCGCGGCCGCAACTTACCTCACAAGTCTATAAACGTATGTTTTTAACGCTGTTAACCTATCGGGGCGCCGGGCGCGGCCGCTTCGTCGAGCAGGTGTGCCAGCCGAGCGGTCTGGGCGCGCCGGGTGTAGCGGGCAACGGCTTGATCGAGATGGAGTCGGGGTTGTCGGTGAGGTCGTCGAACCCACAATCCTGGAGGATGCGGGAGATGGAGCCGCCCGGTTTGGCGACGGCAAGGATGGGCCGGCCGGAGCCGAGGTACTCGAAGATCTTGGCGCTGATGAAGTCCACTTCCGGGTCGCGCCAGCCAAGGAAGAGGAGGGCGGTGGTGGCGTTTTGGAGAGCGAGGGCCTGGGAGTGGGGAACCTGGGGGAGGAAGCGGACCCAACGAGAGGCTCCGTGGCGCTGAGCCAGCGCGGGGAGAGGCCCCGGGTCGGTGCCGACGAATCGAATCTGAAAGCCGAGCTCGTCGAGATCGAAATGGTCCGACAGGTTCTTCAGAGCCTTGAAGAGTGGCTCGGGGTCCTGGTGGGGCCAGTATAGAGAGCCGATGTACGTGATCGCGAAGGCGGGCTCCGGGCGGAAGGGCGGCGCGTAGTCCGCGGGGTCGAAACCGTTGTATATGACGTGGGCGGGCATGTCATGCAGTCGGCCGAGGCGCTCCGCCCAGGCGGGTGAAACCGTGGTCAAACCGGCGGCGCCGCGGAGGAACCGGCGCTCGATCCTGCTCTCGACCCAGCGAAAAGGTGCGATGCGCTTATCCCAGTGGTTGTCGGACCAGAGATCCCTGTAGTCGGCGATCCAGGGAAGGCCGGAAGCGCGCTGGAGTCGCGAAGCGACGATATGCGAGCTGGCCGGGCCGGCCGAGCTGAGGATGGCGTCGAAGCGACCCGTGTCAAGCAATCGCCGTCCCTGTCTGACGGCAAACGGAACCCAGCCGAGAGTGGCGTCGGGCATGCGCACGGAACTCATGGGTAGGACGTGGCGCAAAGCGGAATAGGCCCAACGAATCGGGGGACTGCCCCGGCTGGCGCGGTCGCTGCGCGAGGGCCTGTCGGACTGCGCGACTCGCTTCTTCGGCAGTAGGCTCCATGGCGAAGCGAAGCGGGTCGCGTGGATAGCGGCGCCGGGCTCGGAGTTCCCGGTTTCGAACGTGCGAGCGGTGAGAACGGTGGGGGACCAGCCGAACTCGGGAAGGTACTGGACGAACTTCGACACTCTTCGTCCGCCGACCGCCGGGTCGGGCGGGTAGAAGAACGAGACGACCAGGACGCGTCTGATCTCGCTCATCGCCCTTCGACAATCTCCTCTATCCACTCTTTCATTTCGGCCCCCGAGCCGATCGCTGCCGCCTCTTCTTCAGCGCGGGCCTTGCTGTCGGCCCAGAGCGTCGGTCGCGTGGCCCAACGCATGAGTTCCACGGCGAGCTCGCGGATGGGCATTGCCAGTCCGACTCCGTCGTGCCGCACGTTGTCTGCCACGCAGCGGAGGTCGGTGCTGAGGATGGCGAGCCCATTTGCCAGGTAGGCGGAGTACTTCATCGTCGGCGTCAGGTGATTGTACGGATTGTCTGTAGGATACAGAATGAGCCCGATGTCACAGCGCTGGGCCAGCCAGTCGTGGACTGTCACATCGAGCTGCCCGTAGTGGCTGACGTTTGGAGCATCGAGCTCATGCAGCCATTCCTGGACCGATTCGCGGCCCGGCCCGCAGACATGCAACCGCGTGCCCGGCGCGTTTCGGATCGAACGGAGGATCTCTCTGAAGTTGGGCGCCACGTGAGTGTCTACCGAGCCCGAGTAGAAGAAGTTGACTTTACCGCCCTCGAACTGGATGGGAGGCGAAGTCTCTGGGGCCGCGCGCCTCTGGTAGACGTTTCGCCTGAAAGTCCGAAAGCGATCGCGGTCGATGCCGTAACGTGCAGTGATGGGCTCAACGAAACCGGATGGGACAACCAGGCGGTGAGCGGCACGGAAGAGCGTGCGCTCGATTGCGCGGATCTGGCTTTCCGCCAGGTCGCGTGCCGGAGCGCCGGCGATAGCCCGTCCCTGAGCCAGCTCCACCGGCAGGTCCTCGACGATGACGACGATCCGCTGGCTGGCGGCCGCCGTCTTCAAGCGCAGAACCTGGTAGGCGCGATGAGCCAGTGACAGCATCGTCGGCTCGTTTACGTGGGCCAGGACGGGGACCTTCGGGTAGATAAAGACGAGATACCGCGAGCGGTCTCGCAGCATGTGGCCGAGCTGGCGCACCAGCCAGGCGGCGCCTGCCCGTCGCCGTTCGCCGGTTCTCTCCACTCCTTTCGTGTCGGCCGGTCGCAGCCAGCGCATGCGGACATCCAGCGCCGGATCGGTCTCCTGGATCAGCCTCACCAACTCCGTGACGAACGCGCCCGTACCGGAGGCTGCCGGTACGCCGGGTGCCCCGGGCTCGAACGCGAAGAAGCTGAGTGTGGTACTCACGAGTCGGGCCCCAACTGTGTGCCGCCCCGGCGGGTGTCGCGTCGGGCGAAGGTCCCGAGAGCGCGGGCGAGCACGGCGCCATCGGACCGGTCGAGGACGAGAAGCTCGCGCCAGGAGGCGCCGGAAGCGAGTCGATAACGCCGGGCCAGCAGCAATACCGCGGCGGTGTAGGAAAGCGACGTCGCCGCCGCGGCGCCGGCGGCGCCCCAGATCGGAATCCACCAGAGGTTGAGCGCCAGGTTCACGACGGCCATCGCGCCGTTCACCCGCGCGACCGCCCCCGGCAGGCCGCGGCCGTTCAGATCAGCGCTCAATACGCGCCCGACGGACAAGCTCACGACTCCGGGCAGCAAGAGCCAGAGTAGCGGCACGGAGGGCAGGAAAGCGCGGCCAAAGAGGGCGTAGACGAGCGGCCAGGCCAACGCCGCCAGGATGACCGCGAAGCATAGAGTCAACCAGAGAGTGTTTCGGCTGGCCCGCGGCGTGACGCTGCGGGCGGTGGCCGCTCCGGCGGAGGCCACCGTTGGGAATAGCACGGTCCCAACGGCGGACGGAGCCAGATTCAGCTTCTCGGCGAGACCGACGGCCGTCGCATAGAACCCCAGGGCCACCGGGCCGACGAAATAGGCGACGAGAAACATGTCGCCGCGGTAGTGGACAAACCAGGCGACGTTCGCGGCGTACACGCGCACGCCGTAGGCCAGCGCGTCTCGGAGGAGGCCCGTGGCCCAGCGCGTCGGGCCGGGGGGCGCCAGCTGGCCGAAGAACGCGGCCGATGCGGCGAGGGCGAACAGGCTCGCGCTGCCCGCGGCCGCCACGGCGCCCGCTACGCCCAGCTCGAGGACCGCGACCAATACCAGCAACATGATGAGGTTGACCGTGGGGTTCACCAGCGTCGCCAGGTTATAGGCCCGGTATTGCTCCAGCCCCAAGACCGCCGACGTGAAGATCTGTGTGGCCAGCACCACGGGCAGCAGCAGTATGAGAACCCAAACGAGTGTGGGGTCCACCGCTGCGGCCGTCAGGAAGCGATCGTACGCAGGTATCGCCGAAAGGACCGTGTAGACGGCCAGAAGGAGCAATCCGAGGACGCCCGACGCGGCAGCGAGGGTGAACACGATGGAGCGCGTATCGTTCCTGCGCTTCGCCACGAGGAAGGTCACTGCATGCTCGAGCCCCAGGCCGCCGGTGAAAAGGAATAGCGCCGGGACCAGTGCGATCAGCGCATACTCGCCACGGCCCGCTGGGCCGAGGGCGCGTGCCAGGATCACGGAGCTCGCCACGCCGAGCAGGAGCGCCAGAAGACGGGCCGCCAAAGTGATCGACGCGCCGCGCAGCAGCCTGCTCATCCGGCCACCCCGCCCAGCGTCTCCAGCTCTGCCGCGATTACGCGCTCGGCGGAGCAGGTCTCGCAGACGTAGTCACGCGCACTCCTCCCCATCGCCCGCGCTCGCTCGGGGTCCGTCACCAGTTCGAGAACGGCCCGCCTCAGGGAAGCGGCATCACCGCGGCGGACGAGGAAACCGTCGATGCCGTCGCGCGCGTACTCGGGCACGCCGCCCGCCCGCACCGCAATCACCGGTAAACCACAAGCCATCGCCTCACACATCGCCACACCCTGCGTAGGCGTCTTTCGTTCCGGCGCGATCAGGTAGTCGTGGGCGGCGAGCAGTCCGGGCACGTTGTCGTGGGCGACCGAGCGCTCTTCCAGCCGGGCGGGCGCCTCGAGTCGGCGAATGAGCTCGCGCAGTCGATTCGCGTCCGGGCCTTCACCGATGATCGTTAGCTCGGTCTCGGTCAGGCCGGCGAAAGCCGCCACGGCCACGTCCACGCCGTGAGCCGGGTTCAGGGGCCGAAGGACGAGGCCGCGAGACGGCCCCGGATCTCGCGGGTTTTCGGCCGGCCTGAACCGATCCACATCGACCGGATTCGGGATGACGCGTGCGGCGGGGTGGCTGAAGTGCGTCCCGCGTTGCGCCGCGCGTTGGATCCAACGAGAGACAAAGACCACGGCATCGGCGGAAGCCAGCGACCGTCTCAACCGCCACAGCTTCGGGACGTCATGCAGGAGAGAGAGAGCACGGTCGAATCCGCGATGGTAGCCGTGGAGCGCTGTCAGCATCGCTTCGTAACCGTGGACCCAGAGCACTCGGCGCGTGGGTAGCGACTCCGCGAGCCGCGTGTGCGGCGATCCTGGGTGCGGTGTGTGAACGGCCAGCACGTTCGGCTCAAACTCGTCGTGGCTCGCCTTCAGGCCGGCCACGTCGCCTTCGACTACCTTTACGCCGCCGTATTCGTAGGAATTGGCCGCGCCGCTTCGGACGCGGAAGACCCGCACGTCGTGCCCGGACGACACGTAAGCCGACGCCCGGATGTGGACGTAGACGCCGCTCGCCGGACTATTCGCATCCGGGTAGTACTCAGTAAAGACGCCGATCTTCATCGATTTCGCGCAAGACGGGCGGGTCGGCATGGGGTCGCCTAAAAAGAACTCACAGACGATCCGGCCGCAACACCGTCTGGCGTTGACGCCGCCAGTCGAACCGTCGATCTTTAGCGTGTCCCTCCGCTCCGGGTGAATCCGCCACCCCGCCTCTCCGTGTCTCTACTTATCGGTGAGTGTGAAAAAGCCTGCGTACATCATAGCCGCTTCAGGCGCCGCCCTGGCGTTGGCCACAGGCCTGGCTGTCGGACAGTTAGGTGTGCTGGGTGCCGTCGGTCTGGCCGGCATGGGCATCGCGGTCGCCGCGTTCGTCGATCTCAGAATCACGCTGCTGGCCATCGTCCCCGCGATGGTGCTCCTGCCAGAACTGCCGTTGTCGATCCCGCTGCGAACCGAGGACCTGTTGATGGTTCCGCTGGCTGGCGCGTGGCTGGCGCGCCTGGCTTTGGGTCGCGAGAGATGGCCCTCCTCGCCCCTCAACCGGCCTCTAGCCGCTCTGGTGCTGGTCGAGCTCACCGCGCTGCTTTGGGGAGCCTATCGCGGGACGGCAGGGCTCAGCCCCGCGCTCTACAGTAGTTCATTCTTCTTCCTGAAGACCGTCGAGGTTGTGCTTCTGTACCTGATCGTCATATCCACCCTTCGCACGAAGCGCGACCTCTGGCTCTTTACCTATGTCTTCTGTGCGTCGGCCACCGTACTCGGAGTATGGGGCATACTGGAACGAGGCACGCTGGCTGCCGAAGAATCGATAACCGGACCGGCTGGCCAGGGCGGCTACAGCCTGCTGGGCCTCACACTGGTCGTGCTGCTTGCCGTTCTGGTGAGCCTGTTCTTGACCCAGCGGTCCCGAGCCATGCGCGTTCTGCTGGCGCTGGCGGCGGCGCCGGTGGTCTACTCGCTTCTCTTCACTTTCTCGCGTCAGGCCTACGTGGGCTCTGCAGCCGCCATCGCGACGCTGGCCTGGGTTCGGAACCGCAGGCTGATCATTCCGGCGCTGCTTCTGGCCCTGGCCCTGCCGTTCGTGGTGCCGGAGGTGGTAGAGGAGAGGGCGGCATCGATCGTCACCCGCACCGATCCGAAGTCGGGCGCCGATCCATACGCGACGCGCCTCCACGCGGTGCAGCGCCTAGCGCCAGAGGTCCTCCTGGACCGGCCATTCCTGGGGTACGGGCCCGCCGCGGTGCCCCCGGGCTACCTGGACAACCAGTACCTGCTGACACTGTACTACACGGGATTGATTGGACTGGGTGTCTTTATTTGGTTGCTCTGGACCGCGCTTCGTACGGCCTATGCGTCGTACCACTCGCTGTCGGGGAGCTCCCGAGGGCTGGCGCTGGCCTGGCTGGCGGCCACGGTCGGCTTGAGCCTGGCCGGTCTGGCTGGCAGCCCGTTCGTCGCCGTACGCGTGCGGCAGGTCTACTGGTTCCTTGCTGCGCTGACGATCGCCGCGACAAAGATAGCGTCTGGCACGGGCTCTGAAGCTGATGATGGATCGGCCGCCGAGGCTACGTCTTGAGGGCCCTGCTTCTTACGCAGGAGTTCCTGCCAGATACATCGGGCGGCATCGTCATCTTTTACTACCACCTTTCCCGCAGTCTAGCCGGTGAGATGTCGGTGTTGACGGCAGAGGGTGCCGACGCGCAGGCATTCGATGAGGAGCAGCAGTTTGCCATTCACCGGGTGCGGATGCCGGTAGTGCCACCGCAGTTCATGCGCAGCACTCGGTTCGCGGCGCTGCGCCTTCCACGAATTGGGTACATCGCCGTCTCGCAATGGACGCAGTTCTACCGGCACGCGTTGCGTGTGGTGAAACACGAGAGCACCGATGTCGTTCTGCTCGGCCACCTTTACCTGGCTCCACTGGGTCCGCGACTGCGCCGCAGGACCGGCGTGCGCTACGGTGTAGTTCTGCACGGAAGTGAGCTGCACCGATACATGCAGTGGCGTGTCGTTAGGCGCAGGATGATGGCGGCGCTCGACGAAGCTGATTTCCTGGTCGTAAACAGCGACTTCACGCGCCGGCAGTACATCGAGCGGGGGGTGCGCAGCGATCAGAGGTTCTTGAAAATCAACCCCGGAGTGGACATTTCGCTGTTCCGCCCCGACGCCGGCGATCCGGCCGCCGTTCGGCGGACGTACGGGCTGGGCGGCCGGCCGACGTTGCTGTCTGTAGCTCGGCTCGTCGAGTGGAAGGGACAAGACACGGTGCTGCGGGCGCTGCCGCAGCTACTGTCAGAGGTCCCCGATGCGAAGTACCTGATAGTCGGCGACGGACCGTTCCGGTCCGATCTCGAGCGCCTGGTCCGAGAGCTCGGACTCGAGGAACACGTGGCGTTTGCCGGTCACGTTCCCGAGCAGGAACTACCTTCCTATTACCGCGCCGGCGATGTACTCGTCGTGCCCAGCAGAGAATTCGTCGAGCACGCACCGGTCGAGGGATTCGGGATCGTCTACGTGGAAGCGGGAGCCTGCGGGGTACCGGTCGTCGGTGGCCGCAGCGGGGGCACCGAAGAGTCGATAGAGCAGGGCGTCACGGGGTACCGCGTGGATCACGATGACCCATCGGCCGTCGCAGAAGTGACTGCCAGGCTGTTGCGTGATCGAGCTCTGGCGGAGCGCATCGGAAAGGCGGGTCGCGAACGAGCGGTCGAGCGTTTCGATTGGGCCCATCAGGCGGAGCGGCTACGCGGGTTCTTGGAGGATGTGGTCGGTGAAGGCTAGGGTCTGAGAGGAAGATGCGCGTTCTTCAGGTTACGGCGATACCCGTTACGGCTGCGCGGTTCGTGATTCCGCTGGCGAAGTCGCTGGCTGAAGCTGGCTTCGACGTAGAGTTCGCGACGGGACCGGGCCGCGATCTCGAGGCGCTGCAGGCCGACGGGTTCAAGGTTCACCGGCTACCCATCTCCCGCGGCCTCTTCGCCTGGCGCAACCTTCATGCTGTAGGTGCGCTCCGTTCGTTGATCAGGAACGGCCGGTTCGAGATCGTTCATGCGCACACGCCGGCCGCTGCAGCGATCGCCCGGGCTGCGGTGCTTGGCTTGGGCTCGAAGGTAGTCTACACGATGCACGGCTCGCTCTGGGGTCCCGGAGTATCGCGCCGGGGGCGCATGCTCTTCACGGCGGTGGAGCGCCGACTGGCTGGCCGGACCCGGCTGGTTTTCACCGTCAACGATGAGGACGCCGAGGATTGTGTGCGGCTGGCTGGCCATCCTCCTGAACACGTTCGTGTCTTGCCGGCGGGCGGGGCGGGTGTGGCACCCGAGTTTCGTCTCGATGAACGGGACGTGGAACTGCTGGCCAGCCAAACCCGAAAGCAGCTAGGCCTCGCAGTCGGGCAGCCCGTAGTGGGATACTTCGGACGCACCGCCGGCGCCAAGGGGATGGGCGTGTTGGCCCGGGCGTTTGGCCGCCTGGTCGAGGAAGAGGAGCGGGCGCGCCTGCTGGTTGTAGGCGGCGCGTTGGAGGGAGAGCGCGATGCATACTCCCGTGAGCGGTTCCTGCGTGAGGCCGGCTCACAGGCTTCGCAGCGGGTGTTGTGGCTGGACTTTCAGGACCGCGTTGCACCCTTCATCGCCGCCGCCGATGTGGTGGTCCTTCCTTCCTTCCGTGAGGGTTTTGGGTTGAGCCTCGCGGAAGCCGCGGCGGTGGGTCGACCGGTTGTCGCCACCGACACGCGGGGCGGTCGTGCCGTGGTGGAGCCGGGTGTGACGGGATTCCTGGTTCCGGTTGGAGATGCCGGTGCGCTGGCCTCCGCCGTCCTCGGACTTCTGGGCGATTCTGCGGAGTCGTCCCGCATGGGTCGGGCGGGCCGCCGGCGTGCGGCGGAGCGTTTTACCCGTGAGGCCGTTCTGGGTACGTACCTCGAATCTTATGAGTCGATGCGCGCGTCGGGCGCGCCGGCCGGAATCTCGAGTTGAGCATGAACGACCGTAGGCAGATGACCCGGATCGTCTATGTCGTTGACAACATCAGCTTCCGCGGCGGCGAGCGTACTTTCCAGCAGTTGGTGAGCGGGCTGCCACGCAGTCGCTACGAGGTGGCGGTGGCCTGTTCGCCGGGCGGCGTGTTCGTGGAGCGGCTACAAGATCTCGGCGTACCGGTCATCGCGGCTGACATGCGGCAGCGACGTCGACTCGACACCGTTCTGGGCCTGGCCCGCGAGCTGAGAAAGCGGCGGCCCCACATCGTGCACACGCAGGGCCGAGGCGATCCGTTCGGCCGGATCGCAGCGCGATTGGCCCGGGTGCCGGCCGTGGTTTCGACGACCGCGATGATCTCGAGCCGCTATGAGGTGAGCGAGCGTTGGCGGAAAGCGATGTACCGCCTTGTCGATTTCACCACGGACCGACTCGTCGACCGCTACATCGTAGTCAATCGCGCCTCGGTAGAGCCGCTCACCAACCGGCACGGGATACAACAATCGCGAATCGCCGTCATTCCCAACGGTATAGAGATCGATCGTTACGACCCGGACCGCCACCGGCGCCGGACCTGGCGGGGCAAGCTCGGCATTCCGGAGGGGGCCAAACTTGTGGGCGGTGTTGGCCGCCTGACCTGGCAGAAGGGTTTCGACGACCTGATCAAGGCGTTCGCGGCCATTGATGATCCCGACCTCTGGCTCGTCATCGCCGGCGACGGCCCCGATTGGGGAGACCTGCGCACCCTCGCAACGACTCTCGACGTGGCATCCAGGGTCGTTTTCGCCGGCTTCGTCGATGACATACCGAGCCTGCTGGCCGACCTCGACCTTTTTGTTATTTCGTCTCATCGAGAGGGGCATCCCATGGTGCTGCTCGAGGCGATGGCCATGGCCCGGCCCGTGGTCGCGACGGATATCGCCGGTGCCGACGATACCGTTACCGAAGGAGTAGATGGGCGCCTGGTGCCGCCCGGCGACGTGCCCGCGTTGGCGGAAGCGATGACCGGCTTGCTGCGGGATCGCGAGGCGGCCGGCCGAATGGGCCGCAACGCCCGCAAGAAGATCGAGCGAGAGTACACCGTTGAACGAATGGTCAGGAGAACGGCGGTCCTGTATGAGGAGTTGCTCGCGGAAAAGGGTCTGGCACTGTAACTTACAGCGATCCGCCGGTATCCCCTCGCCGCGCATCCCGATCCTATGTCTGGGTGGCAGTTGACCATCAAGAGAGGTCTCGACCTTCTGCTGAGCTGCTTCGGACTGGTCGTCCTGGCCGTTCCCTTTCTGCTGATTGGTGCAGCGGTCAAGCTGGACTCCAGGGGGCCAGTCTTCTTTCGCCACCCCAGGGTGGGGAAGAACGGCCGTGTGTTCGTACCGGTCAAGTTCAGGACCATGGAGGCAGGAGCCATGGATGAAGGCCTCGGTACGACGACGGGCGTGGGCGACCCGCGCGTCACGCGGGTTGGAGCCCTTCTGCGTCGCTGGGCGTTTGACGAGATGCCGCAGCTTTGGAACGTGCTCAAGGGTGAGATGAGCCTTGTCGGGCCGCGGCCGACCTTCGCGTATCAGGTCGAACGGTACGACGACTTCGAGCGCCGCAGGCTCGAAGTCAGACCCGGTATCACCGGGTGGGCCCAGATCAACGGGCGCAACGCGATCACCTGGCCGGAGCGGATAGAGCTCGACGTGTGGTACATCGATCACGCGTCGCTCCGGCTCGACCTGTCGATTCTCTTGAAGACACCCTGGTATGCCTTCGTGGTTCGCAAGGGAGTCTATGGTAGAGAAGGCGTGAATCCAGACTACCGCTAAGACAGATATGAACGAAGCAGCCATGCCGGTGATCATCTACGGAGCCGGCGGTCACGCTAAGGTCGTGCTAGACGCTTTGGAAGAGAGCGGGCGCAAGATAGCCGGCTTCATCGATGACCGGTCGAACCGCGCCGGGAGCGAGTACTGCGGCCGTCCGGTCTTCAACGACCTTCGCGGTCGTGGCGAGGGTGCAGTGGTCGTCGTCGCCGTCGGTGACCCGTTCGATAGGGCGCGACTCACCGAGCGCGTGCTGGAGTCGGGACTCGATCTCGCCTCCGCTGTTCACCCCTCTGCCGTCATCGCGCGGGACGTCGAGATCGGCCCCGGAGCCATGATTCTCGCTCAAGCGGCTATCAACTCCGGTACTGTCATCGGGAGCGGCGCAATCATCAACACTGGGGCCACGGTCGATCACGACTGCGTCATCGGCAGTTTTGCTCACATCGCTCCAGGATCGCGCTTGGCGGGTCACGTTAGAGTTGGCGACCACGCTCTCGTCGGCATCGGCGCCACCGTAATACCCGGTGTGGAGATCGGCGCCGGCGCTGTCATCGGGGCAGGAGCTGTTGTGATCGCCGATGTTGGGCCGGGCACCACCGTCGTTGGGGTCCCGGCAAAAACCATCTCCGACCCTGGCGGTGAGGGAGGCCGATGACCGAGGGGCCGGTTCGGGAGTTCCGGATACCGCTGTCGAGACCGGATGTCGGCGAAGCGGAGGAACGGGCCGCTCTCGAGGTCCTGCGAAGCGGGCGGCTGAGCATCGGCCCACGGAT
This sequence comes from Gemmatimonadota bacterium, assembly GCA_039588075.1. GTDB lineage: Bacteria > Gemmatimonadota > Gemmatimonadetes > Palauibacterales > KS3-K002 > JBDHAL01. Next base: position 51,250 of record JBDHAL010000022.1, read on the forward strand.
AGTGGAGTTCGAGGACGCCCTCGCCGTTCGCGTCGGTTCAGGGCGCGCCGTTGCCACCTCGTCCGGAACCGCGGCGCTCCACCTGGCGGTCAGGTCGCTCCGCCTGGGTCCCGGCGACGACGTGGTGACTACACCATTCAGTTTTGTCGCCTCCAGCAACTGCCTTCTCTTCGAAGGCGTGAGACCCGTATTCGCGGATGTGGAAGAAGACACGCTCAACATCGATCCGGAACTGGTGCGTGCTGCCGTGACGGATCGGACCCGGGCGATCCTGGCGGTGGACGTCTTTGGTCATCCCGCCGACTGGGATGCGCTTCGCGAGATCGCCGAGGAGCGCGGCTTGCGGCTCATCGAGGATTCCGCCGAGGCGCTCGGCAGCGTGTACCGCGGCCGGCCCGCCGGCGGCCTCGGCGACGTAGGGATCTTCGGCTTCTACCCGAACAAACAGATCTCGACGGGTGAGGGCGGAGCGCTGGTCACGGATGACGCGCGGTTGGCCGAGCTCTGCGCCAGCCTGCGCAATCACGGACGGGCTGCCGACGGCGACGACTGGATCGAGCATAAGCGTTTGGGCTATAACTACAGGCTTTCCGAGATCGCCAGCGCGCTCGGGCTCGCCCAACTCGAGCGACTTGACGAGATGATGGCACGGCGAGCGCGCGTGGCCGCTCGGTACGGCGCGAAGCTGGCCTCTATCGATGGACTGCGGACGCCCGCCGTTCGCGATGACGTCGAGCTCAGCTGGTTCGTCTACGTTGTACGGCTCGCAGAGGAATTCAGCCGCGGCGATCGCGACCGCCTGATCGCCGGTCTGCGGGCACGGGGGATAGGGTGCCGCAACTACTTCCCACCCATCCACCTGCAACCCTACTTTCGGGAAGAGTATGGAT